>JBEANQ010000057.1:0-13071 GCA_041165345.1 Pseudomonadota bacterium | reverse complement strand
AAGCAGAACCGGATACCGCACGAGTTCTTCACTAATCCATGGGCTGACGGCAATCATTTGAATCAAGCGCAGTAAGGCCGCAGGGTTTTCAAGCAGTAAGACCAAATACACCGAACGCCGCAACACACCATCTAACAAAGGCAGCAGGCGCAATAACGCCACTTGAGGATCGGGTAAGGTCAGTAATGCGTTGACCAAATGCGGCCAGACCGCTTGCAGGCGTGTTCTGGCGCTTTCTGGCAAACGAATCATGGCCTTACTGTGCCAAAACCCGTTTAACAGATGTTGTCCTTCTGCATCTAGGCGTGCCATGAGGGTGTCTTGAACCGTAACATGGTCTTGTGCCTGTGCTTGGGTACGACGGTCGGCCACCACTTCGGCAAACCCCGCGCGCACCACGTCACGGTGATGATCAAGCGCCAACATCAGCGCGGTCCAATCGACAAAACCCAATACCGTAGCCAAACGCACTTGCCATGCCGGATCTGTCGGCAGTTGTTGGGTTTGTTGGTCATGCATGGCTTGAATGGCGTGTTCGGTACGACGCAAAAACAGGTAGGCGTCGCGGAGTGCCAACCGGCGCTCGGCGGTTAACAAACCGATTTCACTGAGTACCGCCAACATGTGTAGACAGTTGTTGCCGCGTAATTCACGCCGCGCACCGCCATGAATGAGCTGAAACGCTTGCACAATGAATTCAATCTCGCGGATGCCCCCCGCGCCTAACTTGATATCCCCCTGCACATTGCGACGCAAGACTTCGCGCTCAATCATGCCTTTCATGTCCCGTAGCGCCGCAAAAGCGGAATAATCCACATAGCGCCGATACACAAACGGACGGGTCATGTCGATCAAGGCTTGCCCTGCGGCACCACCGGTTATGGCACGCGCTTTGATCCATGCATAGCGCTCCCATTCGCGGCCATGTTTTTCAAGATAACGCTCTAGGGCAGCATGACTCAGTGCTAATGCGCTGCCTTCGCCCCAAGGTCGCAGACGCATATCCACCCGAAACACAAAACCGTCTACAGTGACTTGATCCAGCAAGCGAATCACAGCCTGCCCCCACTGAATCATGAACTGCTGAATATCTATCGATTTTTTGCCACCGCCAACAGCCCCGTTGGTCTCACCTGCTTCATCAAAACAAAAAATTAAATCAATGTCTGAGGACAGATTCAGCTCGTGCGCGCCGAGCTTGCCCATACCAATGACGATTAGGTCTTGCAAACAACCATCTGAGGCGATGGGTTCACCATATTTGGCAATCAATGCCGGACGCGCAAAACGAACCGCAGCCGCAATACACAGGTCGGCAAAGTCTGATAACTCTTGGGTCAGTTGCACCACATCGGTCAAGGCATTGGCGTCTTGCCAGATCCAGCGCACCATCAAACGCGCCCGCAAACGCCGCAAGGCTGACATCCACGCGGCTTCATCGGTAAGACCGGCTAACGTGGTGTCAATCTGTTGATGTAAGGCGTCATGGGTCAGGGGTTCGGCAAAATAATCGACCTGATAGTCTGCCCAGACCCGTGCCCCTTGCGCGCCCAGCAAGACTTGCCGCACATAATCACTGGCCACCAGCGTGTGCTGGGCGTGTGGCAGCAATTCCCATACAGATAAGGGTTGATCGGCTACAAAATCATGCAATGTTGGCTTAGACATACGCTTAATCTTCCCTGTAGATGAGGAATTGTATTGACTCACTCACCATCACTTCAATTGGAACACCCATGACCCACCCCAATACTCGTCCATTATTATTGCCTGCCGTGTTGATTGGCGGACTGCTTTCCGTGGGGCTGCTCGGCTCTAGCCTGATCTTAAGTCATGGCGCACAACAAGTCGCCGCCGCCCGCGAGCAAATTTCGGTCAAAGGTACCGCAGAAAAATCGGTCCAAGCGGATCGGGCGCAATGGGTCACCAGCCTGACCATTCAAGCCAATAGTATTGCTGAAGGACTCCCCATCTTACAAACCCAGACCAATCAAGTGATTGCAGCGCTGTCCGCTGAGGGCTTGGTGGCGGCCAATGCCTTTGAATTATCGGCATGGTCGTCAGAACCCATTTATCAGCGTCTGGACAATGGTAATGACGGCGCATTGGTTGGCTATCGACTCAGTCGTCAAATTGGTGCGGTACTCAGTGATGTTCAAAAACCCACCCAATTAAACAGCCGCGTTGAAGCCCTGATTGCCCAAGGTATCAATGTGCATGACAGCCGCGCCGACTACTTGGTCAGCAATCTTGAGCAAATCAAACTGTCCTTAATTGGCGAAGCCACCAAAAACGCCCATGATCGGGCGGTTGAATTTGCCAAAAGTGGCGGTGTTGGCGTTGGCGCAATGCAGTCGGCGTCGCAAGGGATTTTTCAGATTCGTGCGCCGCTTTCAACCGATGAAAGCGAATACGGCGGCGAGTACGACACCACCACTATCAATAAAATTGCCCGCGTGGTGGTGACTGTCGATTACGCCATCAAGAGCTAACATGACGCCCAAACCGATGCACAGGACTCGCCGGTCGTGCGTGGTGTCGATCGGCGTGTGGTTACGGCTGCTTGATCCGTGGATGCGCAAAATGCAACTGACGGTCACAGCCAAACGACACCACACTGTCCTCTAAGCGCAAATGACCCAGCCGCTGCCAGCCGTTCTGCTCGGGACTGCTGGCTTGGTCTGACACCCAAATCTCATAATCCCATGCGTCAATCTGCGCTTGCGGCACGCGCAACTCATCACGAAAATCCACCGCCTCTGAGACCCGCTGACCCGCTACGGGCTTGATCATCATCCATTGGGGTGCGCGAACCACGCCCTGCTCACCCAATGCCGCAATCTGAGTAACAGGACGATACCCCGCACGGTCATCTAGACCGCTAAATGCGCGCGCCACTTGCAACAGCACGGGTATCGCAGCCCAGCGAAATCCCAGTTGCGGTTGATTGGTCATGGCGGCGTCGCGATAATGCGCGCGCTGTACGCCTGCCAAGACATCCGCCACAAAAAAATTGGCTGTCTTGACCGGCTGTGCCTTGTCTTGAGTTGGAAAAAGCTTGCCCGCAAAAGCAAAGCCACGCGGCTGGCCACGTTTGGTTTCACTCAACGACACCGATGCACGGCCAATCATCAGTGCATTTGACCCTTGCTTAAAATAACCAGTGTAGGGGCTGGGCTGATCAATCTGCCATGTTCCTGCAAAACAAATACCGTTGCGGTGTAAACGCTTGGTTAAATCAGGGTAATAATCAGCCTGCTCGTTTAAGGTACGCTTAGCATCTTGTCGTAATGAAAACTGCGAACCTTGAAAAAACACTCGACGATCAACTGCATATTGTGGCAATTGACCCCGTGCATACACGGCGGCATCGGTTCGTGCAGTGGGTTGCGGCGCAATACTGTGGCGAAAGACCACGTCGTACACCTGTTGATACGACGACACAGCGGCCTGTGCCAGTGGCGATGCCATCAGCAGTACAGCAACAACAAGGGATTGGCGCATGGGGCGACCCTACATCAAAAACTCAAGCGTTGATGCAGTGTACGCAATTGGGTCTCGCACGCGTAGCATTTAAAATAGACTGAGCGACAACGACGCAAGTGATGCGCCCAGCACTGCACCCGCCATCACATCCGACGGATAATGCAGCCCCAAAATCACCCGCGACAGCCCCACCATGGTCATAAACGGCACCATCACGGGCAAAAACGCCGGAACAGTCGCGCCTAACATGACCGTAAACAACACCGCATGCAGCGTATGCCCTGACGGAAAACTAAAGTGATCCAGTGGACGTTCGCCCAACATGACCGCTTGATGCACTTGGTAAGGCCGCGGGCGCACCGTTTTGTGTTTTAACACTTTATACAAAGCCAAACCGGCCGCACTGGTTAACAAGGTTTGCCCCAGCGCGGGCAACACCGCCCACCCTGCCACCGGCACAGCCAATGCCATCATGCCGTACCAAAACCAGCCATCACCCAAACGACTCACATATTGAAAAGGCTGCAATACCACCGTGCGTGACGAATATCGATTTAAGCGCAAACACCAATCAAGGTCCCAGCTTTGTGCGCGACCAAGCGCCACTTGCCAGCGTGTTTTGTTGAGATTCATTTGACAACTCCTTCACATGACGTTTCGGATCGTTGCACACGCAATACATCAGGTGTGTTGACCTTTGATTGTGGCCGCGTCTGACCACGCCGCGCACGCTCAAAGGCCGCCTCAAGCTGCATCACCGGATGCAGCCAGCCCATACGTAACACCCGCATCCGTGCCCGCTGCCCCATATCATGCAGACGAGTCAATCCTGCTAACTGTCCAGCCAATTGGCAAAAATCAGACTCATGCCCCACATCGGCCAGCCATCCGGTTTGATCACGCACCACCACTTGTCCGGCACACGCATCATCAAAGGCCAGTACCGGCAGCCCGCTGGCCATCGCCTCTAACACCACATTGCCAAAGGTTTCGACCTGACTGGCAAAACAAAACACATCCGCACTGGCATAGTGTGCGGCCAAGGCATCGCCGGTTTGCATGCCTGCAAAACGCACATCTGGCGCGAGTTTTTCAAGGCGGGCGCGATCTGGACCATCCCCCACAAACACCAACTGCACATCACGCAAAGGCTGTGACAAGCGCAACTCACGAAACGCGGCCACCACCAAATCGAGGTTTTTTTCAGGCGACAACCGCCCCACGTACAGCATGACCGTGGTTTGATGCGTGGCGTGCCATTGCTCACGCAGTGCCGCAGAACGGTGAATGGGGTCAAACTGCTGACCATTGACTCCTCGACCAACCACCGCCACCTGCAACACACCCATACGCTGTAGATCATGCGCTGTTTTATCACTGGGCACACACGTCACCTGTGTGCGCTGGTGAAAAAACCGTAAATACGCCTTGATGGGGTTGAGCAAAAAACCTAAGCCAAAAAACCGCGAAAACTCATGAAATGGCGAATGAAAACCACTCGAAATGGGCAAACCCAACGACCGTGCTGCATACAGTGCCGCCAACCCCAAAGGCCCTTCAGTCACAATATGCACCACATCGGGTGCAAAATTCTGTAACGCCCGCCGAATCACCCCATACGCTGGAAACCCGCCCTGCAACTGGGGATAGCGTGGAATGCTAAATCCCCGCACCAAAATCTCATGATCCGCAGGAGAGACCGCCACCGATTCACGCTGAGCAGGACGAATCAGCAACACTTCATGACCACGTGCTTTTAGCCCTTGTGTCAACTGAAATACCGCATGGGCCACGCCATTAATTTCTGGCGGCCATGTCTCGGTAATCAACGCCACTTTCAGCTGGGCATGCGGCAGTAAGGGCGCAATCATGTGAACCGTCATGGCGGAACCTACGTTTGGGTCGAGTCATGAGGCAGAGCATGGCAAGCCCTGTTGACCATCTGGCGACGGTTTGATGACCAGCCCATGACAACACATTCAGTCGACCTCTACGCCCGTGAGGGCGAAAACGCCCATTCAACGCACTGTCATTGTCATTACACTAAGATCCCGTTGGATTTTCTGATGACGCAGGGTCATCGACATTGACGGCCAACAAATCGCGTGTTTTCCACCATGTCACACTCACCACCAACAACGTCACCACACCGCCCATCACCACAGCCGGAACAGTGCCCAATGCACGAGCCGCAATCCCCGACTCTAGCGCGCCCAGCTCATTACTGCTGGAGACAAACATGCCATTGACCGCAGCCACGCGACCCCGCAGATTTTCTGGCGGAAAGATTTGTAAAATGGTTTGCCGAATCACCACACTAATACTGTCAAATGCACCGGTGAGTGCCAGCGCCAACAACGACAACCACAACGTGGTCGAATAGGCAAACAACAGGGTAAACACCCCAAAGCCCAGCACAGCCAGCAACATATTGCGCCACGCATGGGTCGTGGGTGGATAACGTGTTAATACACCCATCATTAGTAAAGCACCCACAGATGGTGCAGCGTGCAGCAGCCCCAAGCCCTCTGGACCGACCTTTAAAATATCTTCGGCAAAAATCGGCAGCAAGGCGATGGCGCCACCAAACAACACCGAGACCAAGTCTAATGAAATCGACCAAAACACAATTTTGGTACGCCAAATAAAACTAAACCCCTCACGCAATCCCAACCAAATATTGTTGTGACCCATGGCCGGAAACTGTCTTTTTTGTAGATTCAACACCAAGGCCACACACACCAACAACAGGCCAAACACCACCCATAATGTCTGTTGCAGCCCAATCGCTGCATATAAAAAGCCTGCTGATACCGGCCCCAACACCACCCCACTTTGCCACCCCACCGTGGTCCATGTCGCGGCATTGGCATACAACGCACGCGGCACCAAAAACGGCTTGAGCGAACTCACCGATGGCCCATAAAACCCACGCACAGTGCCCAACGCAAAAATCACCGCATAACAGCCCCACAACAACGCCGACTGAGACAATTGACCAGCATCATAGGCATCAAATAACGCCGCTAACAACAACGGGAGCGGCAACGCCACCACCAAACATAGTTGCACCACACGCTGTCGATTAAAGCGGTCAGCCACATACCCGCCCCATAACGACAACCCAATAAATGGAATCGCCTCAGCCAGACCAATCAACCCCAAGGTCAACGGATCATGGGTCAGGCGATACAAGGCATACGCCACAATCACTTCTTGAATCAAAATAGCGAGGGTTAAACAGACCTGATTGATCGTCATCAACGCAAAGTCACGGTGACGTAAAGCAGCAAACACATCCTGACGTGACATCACAACACTCAACAGCAAACAAGAACCTACAGTGTGCCGTAATTGACGTGGCCTTTCGAGTGATCAAGGGTTGATCACTCGAAAGGCCACCATGACTCACCACACGTACGTGGCGAATGTTTAGGGAATATCTGGTGTGGCGTGATACGGTGAGCGGGCAATTTTGCGCCAAACACTCCAGTGAGACGGAATCATTCGGCGAATGGCTCTGACCATACCAAATGACAACACCATCGCTAGCAACAGGCTAAACAGCACTGCATCTTGATAGGCATAACCAAACGACTCAAATACCGCAACACTTTGGCTCGCCACAAACGCCGTCAACACCACACTAGAGACCCCAACACCACCTGCAACCGGTGGCAAATTGATATCTAAGACCGTGCGGCAATAGGGACAGCAGGGATAAAGGCCTTTATGTTGACCCACTTGCACGAGACGCGTACGCGTACCATGGCGCTTTAAATTGACAAAACAATGAGGACATTCATGATTCATGATCGACATCCTGTCGGACGAATGTAAATGACGTGGAACATCTTTAGTTGTAGTCCGTTCTGACCTGTGACTCAAGTCACGTTCGTCAGGCCATTGACTTAAACCGCCAAACGGCAGCCCAAGGCAATAAAAAAGCCTTGAATCTGTTGATTCAAGGCTTTTTTAAATATGGTCCCGAGGGTCGGACTTGAACCGACACGCCATCACTGGCAGAGGATTTTGAGTCCACCGCGTCTACCATTCCACCACCTCGGGAAAGAAGTGTGTGCTTCTGGGTCGCCATTCTACCGACGAGCGCCAAAGTGTCAAGTAGTTTTTAACGCAACCAACCCATTTTTGTTATCATAGGTGGTCATTTGCTCAAAGTCTCGCCAATCCCATGCAACTTGCCGATTTTTCATACGATTTACCCGATGCGTTAATCGCACGCTACCCCTTAGCCGAACGCAGCGCCTCTCGTCTTTTGGTGTTAAATGCGCAAGGATTGCACGACCGCAAGGTGCAAGACCTCCCCGACTTACTACAAGCAGGCGATTTGCTGGTTTTAAACGACACCCGCGTCATTAAAGCGCGGATGCACGGCAGCAAAGCCAGTGGCGGCTTGGTTGAAATGCTGGTCGAACGCATCACCGGTGAGCGCACCGCCCTTGCCCACTTACGCGCCAGCAATGCAGCCAAAGCAGGGCAAACACTCAGCTTTGCCCAAGGCGCATTACATGTGACCGTGCAGGGTCGGCAAGACAACTTGTTTATGGTCGAATTTGATCAACCGGTATTGCCTGCGCTTGAGCAATACGGCGAACTACCGATTCCGCCCTATTTTAATCGCGCTGCCGATGCCAGCGATGACAGCCGCTATCAAACGGTGTTTCATGATCCGGCCAAAGCTGCCAGCGTCGCTGCACCCACCGCAGGGTTGCACATCGATGACGCCTTGTTGGCGCAACTGGCCGCCAAAGGCATTGAGCGCGCCTTTGTGACCTTGCATGTGGGCGCAGGCACGTTTCAGCCGGTACGCACCAGCGATATTACCCAGCACCATATGCACAGCGAATGGGGCGATGTGCCCGCGGCAACCGTGGCCAAAATTGCCGAGACGCGCGCCCGTCGCGGCAAGGTGATTGCCGTTGGGACGACCGCGACCCGTGCGCTAGAAAGCGCGGCCAAAGCCTGTGATACCGCCAATGGTGGTGCGCTTGCGGCGTGGTCGGGTGAGACCAATATTTTTATTTACCCCAGTTATCAGTTTGCCGTGGTTGATCGCTTGATGACCAATTTTCATTTGCCCGAATCGACGCTGTTGATGCTGGTGTCGGCATTGGCTGGGCGTGAAGCGGTGATGGCGGCGTATCATCATGCGATTGCGCAGCAGTATCGTTTTTTTAGTTATGGCGATGCGATGTTGATTGATCGGGCGTTTTGATTGCAGTGGGGTATGCCATTTAATGAGGTTCGCGTGGTTTAATTTAACCACGCTTTTTGCGTTTATGCGGTGAAGGGCTCAACCAGACGAAGCTTGATATTGCGTGCTTTTACCAATACACCCGCATAACCCACATAATAGGTATGAAAGCCCTCAACCTCTATGTTGTACACATAATCCTTAAAACGGGGGGTTCCATCACCTAGGTCACAGCAATTCGCTCCGATCCCATAACCAAATTCATCGTTAAACTCGATAGACTTGCCTGTGCAGCAATCTGAAAAATCGACGAGTGGATGATCTATATTCAATATCTGTGCAGGGTATGCAGGATCATTTAACCGAATATATACTGGCTCTAATGGATGAATCCATCTTTGAAATGCAGATAAACAGTGTTCATATTCCTCTCGATCTGTATCATTGTCTGTATTATTAAATATATTTCCGTATGTTAAACATGGCATCGGAAAAGTTGGGCGACCAAATCGAAAATCTACAAAATGACGACGACCATAATAATAATCTTTTTCGCCATTCATCAGAAAATAAGCAGCTATGCCAGCGACACTGGTGATATACAAAGGACCATATTCTTTCGCATCAAATAGATCAAGGATGCTTAATACGTCACCATCATAGCTTTGCAACGTATCATATGCACAAAGCTCTTCTGCGATAGTCCAGCCCTGACCTTCCACCCAAAATGGGTGACTATCAGTACAAAATAGATACATATCGTACGATTCACGCCCCCTACCATGAACATCATGTGGCTCAAAAGAGGTTTGATATTTTTTCTCAATAAAATCAGTGATTTTTTTTGCGCAAACATCATATTTTTCTTGATCAAAAGTGATTATACCGTCAGGGCTATCATGATTAGTAAGCGAAGATACAAGTTCGATTTGATTTTCCGCAAGCTCATTTAGAGTCTTGCTCATAAAAGGAATTGCCATAATCGGCTGCCGAGTCGCTGATTTAAACGTACTCACCACACTTTTATATGCCTGTTCTCCTGTGTTGCTCTCATGCTTCGACAGCACCATATCTCCAACTTTAAGCTGCTCAATCGGCACCAAGCCTTTGTCGGTATGGACTAAAGTACCTGCTACCATGCCGTTTTTCATTTTTTCCTACTCTATTTAAATCTTATACCCAACCAGCCACCATCATGCCTATTGGCCTGTGACTCGGCAAGCCATTACACTACCCCACTTCCAGCGAACTGTCTTTTCGCGCTTTAGGATTGCCCATGAAATTTGAAAAACTCGCCCAAGATGGCCTTGCCCGTCGTGGTCGCCTTGAACTCGCGCACGGCGTGGTCGAGACCCCTGCGTTTATGCCGGTCGGTACGTATGGCACGGTCAAAGGTATGTTACCGCGTGATATCGAAGCGATTGGCGCACATATTATTTTGGGCAATACCTTTCACCTGTGGTTAAGACCCGGTTTAGAGGTGATCAAAGAACATGGCGGCCTGCATGACTTTGTGCAATGGAAAGGCCCAATCTTGACCGATTCTGGCGGTTTTCAAGTGTTTAGCTTGGGTGCAATGCGCAAAATTAGCGAAGAAGGCGTGACCTTTCGCTCGCCAATTGATGGCGCCAAGGTGTTTTTGTCGCCCGAAAAATCGATGGAAATTCAGAAGGTTTTAAATTCTGACATCGTGATGATTTTTGATGAATGCACACCTTATCCAGCGACCTACTCCGAGGCACAAACCAGCTTGCAACTGTCTTTGCGCTGGGCCAAACGCTGTAAAGACGCGCACGAAGGCAACCCGAATGCCCTGTTTGGCATTGTGCAAGGCGGCATGTATCCCGAACTACGCGATGAGTCGCTGGCCGGTTTAACCGAGATTGGGTTTGATGGCTACGCCATTGGCGGCTTGTCGGTGGGCGAACCCAAAGACGAGATGATCAAAATTTTGGATCATGTACCCCGCCGTCTGCCAGACGACAAGCCGCGCTACTTAATGGGTGTGGGCAAGCCTGAAGATATTGTAGAAGCGGTGCGTCGTGGCATTGATATGTTTGACTGCGTCATGCCAACCCGAAACGCACGCAATGGTCATTATTTTATCACTGACGGCATTGTGCGCATTCGCAACAGTCAGTATCGGCATGATCAAAAACCGCTAGATGCGCATTGCGATTGCTACACCTGCACCAATTTTAGCCGCGCGTATTTGTATCATCTGGAAAAATGCGGTGAGATGCTGGCGGCAATGCTGGGCACGATTCACAACTTGCGCTATTACCAACGCCTGATGCAAGGCTTGCGGGATGCCATTGAAGTGGGTCAGCTCGACACTTATGTCGCTGACTTTTATACACGTCGTGGTCTACCCGTTCCTGAACTCACTGCAAGTTAACGTGTAATGCGTTTAGTAGGCACAGCGTCTGGTGCAACAGACAGACCCAGACCTCTCATGGCTGGGTGTCTGCTCGCCACAATCAGAGGTCATTCAGAGGTCATTTTTGACTGTGATCATTTGTTGATTCGTGACAGCCATTGACCGTCTGTGGTTTGCACACTCGGTCGGAACACGGTAAATTGCAAGCCTTTGCCTCTGCGGCCATATAGGGGAATCTTCCTATTCGCAGGGGCGGTTTTGTTAAAGGAAATCCTATCATGGGTCTGTTTATTGCTGCTGCACAAGCCGCACCGGTCGCGGCTGCACCTGCGGGCGCGTCGATGGTCGGTCAGTTCGTTATGATCGCTGGTTTTATTGCCATTTTTTACTTTTTGATCTGGCGACCACAAGCCAAACGAACCAAAGAACACCGCAGCATGATTGACAGCATTGGTGTTGGCAATGAAGTGGTGTTTGCCGGTGGCCTGATGGGTCGCGTCAAAAAAATTGAAGGCGATTACGCAGTGATCAGCCTAAATCCTGGTAATGAAGTGAAAATTCAGCGCGCTGCCGTGATCTCGGTACTGCCTGAAGGCACACTCAACAGTCTGTAACACACTGCTCCCTGCGGGCGCATGATGCGCCCGTCCCTTGGTCCAAAGAAGAAAAGCCAATGCGTTATCCCGCGTGGAAATACGTACTGATCCTGTTTGTCATGGCGATCAGTACCTTATATGCCTTGCCAAATCTCTACCCTGATGAACCTGCGGTGCAGATCACAGGCGCGAAAGCAGGAAGTCAGCTGGATCAGCACATCCTGACACAGGCCAAAACGGCACTGCACACCGCAGGCATCGTCAGTCACGCTGATAGTTTTGATGGCAAAACGGCGTTGATTCGACTGAAAAACAGCGAAGCGCAGCTCAAAGCCCAAGACACACTCAAGCAAGCTCTCGGCGAAAGCTATGTGGTCGCGCTCAACCTTGCTCAAACCACCCCTGAGTGGTTGCGAGCGATTGGTGCTAAGCCCATGAAGCTCGGCCTAGATTTACGCGGTGGTGTCCACTTCTTACTTGAAGTCGACATGAAAAAAGCCCTTGAGCAACGGCTAGACAGTGCTGTTACGGATGTACGACGCTATCTGCGAGAGCAAAAATTGTCTGTTAGCAGCGTGCGTCAAACCAGCAATGGTTTACTTCTCACGTTTGTGGACACCAACAGTCGCCGTGCCGCTGTTGATTCATTACGTCGTCAATTTCCCGATTTTACGCAACAGCAAATTGCACAAACCGATACGTTTGGTCTGCAACTGACCTATTCAGAAGCCAAAATTCAAGAGATTACCCAATATGCGGTAGGTCAAAACTTGACCACATTGCGCAACCGGATCAATGAATTGGGCGTGGCCGAAGCATTAGTACAAAGCCAAGGCACCAACCGGATTGTGGTCGACCTACCCGGTATTCAAGACACTGCGGAAGCCAAACGCGTTTTAGGACGTACGGCCAACCTTGAGTTCCGTATGGTGGCTGAAGAAAATACAGCGTATACCGGCGGACCTGCACCAACGGGTACAGAAGCTTTTCCTTTCGAAAAACTTGACGGTCAAAATATTTTGCTCAAACGGCAGCGTATTGTCACCGGTGAACGGGTACAAAATGCCCAAAGTGGTTTTGACGAAAATGGCCAATCTGAAGTCAACATCACGCTAGACACCGCTGGTGGCAAGCTGATGAGCGCAGCCACGCGTAATGCGGTTGGTAAACAAATGGCTGTATTGTTTATTGAAAACAAACAGCGCATCACCTTCGCACCTGACGCTGTCACGGGGAAAATGGTCGAAATACGAACCCCTTATGCCGAAAAACTGGTCATTAATCGCGCGACCGTACAAGCAGTGTTGGGCTCTAGTTTTCGTATCACGGGTGTCGGTAGTCCTCAAGAAGCCTCTGAACTGGCACTACTGTTGCGTGCTGGGGCATTAGCAGCT
>JBEANQ010000056.1:0-13415 GCA_041165345.1 Pseudomonadota bacterium | reverse complement strand
CATCTGTCAGTCCGTGATAATTTGTTATATGGATTTAAACGACGAGCGCCATTGGAGCGGCGATTTACCCTTGATGATATGACAGCACTGCTCGAAATAAACCATCTTCTGTCTAGACGCCCTCAAGACCTGTCTGGTGGAGAAAAGCAGCGTGTGGCATTAGGACGAGCCATTTTGTACTCACCTCGACTACTGCTCTTAGATGAGCCGCTTTCATCACTTGATGAGACACGTAAAACACAGATTTTGCCTTTTTTACGGCGAATACGTGATGAAGTCTCTATTCCTATGCTGTATGTGAGTCACTCCATGCGTGAGATTGACTATCTCACAGAGCATGTGGTGTATCTGGGTCACTCGATGTAAATCACGCTGCTCTGATTCGTCAGTGACTCAACTCGAGGGCTGCAAAAATCCAGATAGCGATTGTTGATACTCTGCGACCATAGTCTCCACTTGAGCGGTCATGTCTACATACATGGCAAGCACAGTTTCGCCCAAGGCGGATAAGTTTGCTCCTCCACCATCCTTGCCTCCTTTGGTGGAGATGACGAGCGGCTCTTTAAAACATTGGTTCATTGTGTCCACCAATAGCCATGCCCGACGATAACTCATGTTCATTTTTCGGCCAGCAGCAGAGATAGAGCCTGTTTCAGCAATCGCCATGAGTAAGGCCGCTTTACCGGGTCCCATCGCAATTGCATCACCTTTGAATAGGCGAATTTGTGTTTTTAGATATGCAGCTTCTAATGTGGTGGTAGGACAGTGTTTAGTATTCACACTCACGACGATCGCCTGTTGAGAATTTGACCATATTATAGCCGATCCTCAACCAGCCTTTCTGGCTGACGATGCAGGTAAAGCCCCAAATGAACGGTTTCTAGACACCATTTTTGATGGTGCAAACCAACACCCTTGCCCAACGCATTTGCATTATCTGTGGTAGCGCCCTGCGTTGTGTTGAACAACCCTGACAGGGTCAGGATTGTTTAGTATTGACCAACAAGTCTTTTTCTTAGGGCTGATCACGGTCGGTATCAAACAACGCCGCCACGAATGATTTTGCAGAAAATGGCCGCAAATCGTCAATTTTCTCACCCACCCCAATAAATCGAATGGGTACATGGGTTCGACTGGCAATATTAAACAACACGCCACCTTTGGCTGTACCATCTAATTTGGTAATGGTCAGACCTGTCAGTCCAACTACAGAATCAAACTCTTGTACTTGCGTGATGGCGTTTTGACCTGTTCCAGCATCCACCACTAACATGATTTCATGCGGGGCGGTGGCATCAATTTTTTGCATGACGCGTTTGATTTTCTTCAGCTCTTCCATCAAATGGCCTTTGTTGTGCAAACGGCCCGCGGTGTCGGCAATCAACACATCTATGCCTTTGGCACGGGCGCTTTCAAAGGCATCAAAAATAACCGACGCACTGTCTGCACCATTGCCCTGCGCAACCACGGCAATATTGTTGCGCTCACCCCACACTTGTAGTTGTTCGGTGGCAGCAGCGCGGAAGGTGTCTCCCGCCGCCAACATGACTTTTTTGCCTTCGCCTTGTAGACGCTTGGCCAGCTTACCAATGGTGGTGGTTTTACCCACGCCATTCACGCCTACCATCAAAATCACATACGGACGTTTATTAGGGTCAATGTGTAGCGGTTTAACTCGGGGTGCCAGTAGGGTCACCAGCTCTTCTTGTAATGCTTTATATAGTGCAGTCGAATAAATCAGCTCACGACGCTCGGCACGTTCGGTCAGGTTTTGAATAATGGTTTTGGTTGCGTCAACACCAATATCCGCCACCAGCAATTGCGTCTCGACTTCTTCGAGCAGCTCGTCATCAATTTCCTTGCCACCAATTAAAATATTGACCATACCATCGGCAAGGTTTTTGCTGCTTTTGGTCAAGCCTTGCTTCATGCGGTTAAACCAGCTTCCACTGTCGTTGCCGTCTTTTGTGGTGTTGTCCGTTTCAGTGCTGTCTGCTAACGCTTGTGGCAGCACAGCCTTGTCATCAGGGTCAGTCGCTGGCGCATTTGCGGTGGCAACGGCTGCTTGATCAGCGGCAAATTGAGCCAAGACGCGTGGTGTTTCAATAATCGGCACATTAACCGTGGGTAGACTGGGCAACGTGACATCGTCATCACCAATGCTTGGGTCTGTCCAAAAACGGTTGTCGGTGGTCTCATTCGCCATGATTAAAAAACCCTAATGCGGTTCAGTTTTGCAAGGCGGCTATGCTATCACATGCGCTTGCTGGCCTGCGTATTTGGCAGAAAGACACCCATCACATCCACGTTGGTGGTAACAACATGGTCAGGGTTCATCATGTCCAGCGGCGGGTGGCACTTGCTGCACCACGATGGGATTAACAAAACCCGCTTGACTCAGCATTTTTTGATACAGCAAAGGATCGCCCCACTCCGCTTGTACTTGGGCAGAAAATTCAAAATCCACCAACGCCAACTGCCCCATTTGGCTGTTGTCAACATCATGACGGAAGCACTGGGCATAGCCCGTCGCGGTCTCATGCACAATCACCGATTGAACTTGAACGTCGCCTTCACCATTTTGGGTGGTGGTTTGACGCAAAATTTGATCGGCCAAAAAAAAGAAAATACGCGAAAATTGTTCGGCAGAAGGTGATACCGGCAGGCTGATCCAACGGGCGCTAAAAGTGGTACATGCCTTGATGTACTCTTGATCATCTTGATTCCAAAAACAAATTGCATGATCAAAGCTGTCAATCAAGTCACGGATATTACCCTTCAGCAAACCGAAGTCGTACACCATTTGGCCTTGGTCCAATCGGTGGGCTTCTAAAATCAACTCCACTTGATAGCTGTGTCCATGAATCGAGCGACGACAACGATCAGACGTGCAATTGCGCACGATGTGGGCGTTTTCAAACTTAAAGAGTTTGCGAATCAACATGAGGGGGTCAGCCGACGGTGGCGCAGATATGGGCATTATACGGGCAAAGGAGGATCAGATGCAGCCAGACATCTATCACATGGGGTCATCCCTCATCAGGTAGGAGTGAGGCTAAAAATGGGTTTGATCCGCCGTAGATATCAACGCATGATGTGAACGTCTTGTCGAGCAAGCGTTTTGAGCGTTTAGTGGGCGTTATTGGCGGCTCACTCACCCCGATTCCCTGCGGTTTTATCTGTCGCGTTTTTAAAGTTTGATATAGATGCCTCCGTGGTGATGCATCTCGTTTTGATCAACTATTCAGGAATTTTAATGAAATATCGTCAGTTTTTTGCCTCATCGTTGTTGGTGCTGTGCATACAATCCTCTGTGGTGTATGCCGAAGGCACCGGCAGTCAATGGAAAAGGCTCAATCAACAAGCACAGGATCTGTATCGAGCCGTTAACCACAAGAAAGCCATTATCGTCGCTCAACATGCCTTAGAGTTAGCTGAAGCGAATGTAGGTCCGGATCATCCTGCTGTGGCCAACAGCCTAAACAATTTGGCGAGAATCTATGAAGACCAAGCCGACTATGCCAAGGCTGAACCACTCTACCAGCACGCGCTGGCGATTTGGGAAAAAGCGCTTGGTCCTGATCATACCGATGTGGCTACCGGCCTAAACAATCTGGCGGTACTCTATGAAAGCCAAGGCAGCTACTCAAAGGCTGAGCCGCTCTACAAACGCTCACTGGCAATTAGGGAAAAAGCGCTCGGCCCTAACCATCCTGATGTAGCCAGCAGCCTAAACAATCTGGCCGGACTTTATAAAACACAAGGCAACTACGCAAAGGCTGAGCCGATCTATAAGCATGCGCTTGTGATCTGGGAAAAAGTGCTTGGTCCTGACCATCCCGATGTGGCTACCGGCCTAAACAACTTGGCGGGACTCTATCAAGGCGAAGGCAACTACTCAGAGGCTGAGCCGCTTTACAAGCGTTCACTGGCAATTAGGGAAAAAACGCTTGGCCCTGACCATCCTGATGTGGCGGGCAGTATAAATAATCTTGCCACAATCTATTACACACAAGGCAACTATGTAAAAGCTGAGCCTTTCTTTCAGCGGGTACTAGCCATAGAAGAAAAAGCACTAGGACCCGACCATCCCAATGTAGCCACTAGTCTCAATAATCTAGCTACTCTCTATGATACTCAAGGCGACTATGCCAAAGCTGAATCACTCTACCAGCGCGCACTGACTATTAGAGAAAAAGCACTTGGCCTTAACCATCCCGATGTAGCCAATAGTCTAAATAATCTAGCTGGACTCTATAAAACACAAAGCAACTATGCCAAAGCTGAATCACTCAGCCAGCGCGCACTGACTATTAGAGAAAAAGCACTTGGCCCTAACCATCCCGATGTAGCCATTAGTCTAAATAATCTGGCCGAACTTTATAGAGCCAAAGGCAACTATGCCAAAGCTGAATCACTCTACCAGCGCGCACTGACTATTAGAGAAAAAGCACTGGGGCCAGACCATCCCTCCGTGGCCACCAGCCTTAATAATTTGGCCGCGCTCTATAATGCCCAAGGCAACTCCTCAAAGGCTGAACCACTCTACCAGCGCTCACTGGCAATCTGGGAAAAAGCGTTTGGATCTGACCATCCCGATGTGGCCGCCGGCCTAAATAATCTGGCAGAGCTTTATAGAATCAAAGGCGACTACGCCAAAGCCGAGCCGCTGTACCGGCGCGCGCTAATCATTACAGAAAAAGCTCTGGGGTCAGACCATCCCTCTGTGGCCACCAACCTCAATAATCTGGCCTTACTCTATGATACCCAAGGCGACTACTCAAAGGCTGAGCCACTCTACCAGCGCTCGCTGGCAATCAGAGAAAAAACGCTCGGCCCTAACCATCCCGATGTGGCTACCAGCCTCAAGAATCTGGCAATATTGTATAGGAAGACCCTGCGATCTGTAGAAGCCGAGGCGGTGGAGCAACGTGCGGCAAAGATTGATGCCATCAAGCGTTAAAGCAGTTTAACGCAGGCACAACAACGGGTTGTTGTGAATGGCGTTGAGCAGCGCCGCAACCAGCCGTCGTCTATAGCAAAACCCGACTTTAGACATACATAAATTTGGTCATTCCCGTGAAAACGGGAATCCATGCACAATTTGATCACGGAATTGATGCCCCATCAACTCGGGTCATTTGTAACGCCAGTACAGCGATAGACCGCTCTATATAGCAATTTGGATAGACTGCTTCTACACATTGCGTGTGGATTTAGGGCTGTTCAGGTGCTTTGCTGATAATGGGTGCCAGTGAGCGACGATACACCACCACACGGTTGCCTTGTCGGTACACATGACTGGTTAAATAGCGTAACCGCCCTTCTAAACTGACACTGATTTCGGCGCGATAGTAGTCACTTTTGACGGATAAAAAGCGGTTCAGACCCTCACGTTTTTCGGTGGGGAGTAGTGCAAAGCCGGATTGGCTCCACAACGCGCTCACCTGATCTAGCGGCTTGCGCTCTGTGTCTCGTGCCGTGACCCATGCAGTCGCTGCTTGAACAGCCACTGTGTCGTCTAAGGCCGACAACAACACACCCGATGCAGTGTTGATATTGATCGGGCTAAAGGTAGGTGCAACCGTCACATACGCCGCGATTTTTGCATACGCCGCAGGGTCTTCAAAGCCACGAACGTGCTGTAGTTCAGCGGCATCTTGAAAGGGTCGATTGGCCGCCCGATAGGCCGGTTGCTGTCCCAAATAAAACGAACTTTCCGCACCCGATGCTCCCGTTGCTGTGTCATCAGGGTCTTGCCAGTCCAGCACAGCGTCGGCCAAATCAGCGCTTAAACCGGCGCGTACCAGTAGACGTCCAAATAACGCCACAGCCTCAGCATCGGCTTGGCCGTCGTGATACAGATTGTTTACGTTAAATCGACCTGACTCATCGACAATCTGCCCCATGACTACGCCATCTTCAACCGGATAAGGCGGCGTTGGCTGTGCCCAGACTTCATCAAGGCTGTCATGGCTAGCGCTGGTTTTTTCGTCAGCCGCCAATAGCTCGGTTAAAAATGCCTCGCCGCCAAGCGCGTATTGCAAGGCTTGATCTTGACGCAATAGCACACTGGTTTCTCGCACATAGCGTTGCTGGCGTGACATCAAGCCCGCAGCCAAAATTGTTGCCATAGCCACCATCAACAAAATAGTCAGTAAAGCAACGCCGCTTTGACGAGATGCAGGTGTGGATCGTGGGCGATCAATCCTCATTTTGATCATCCCCTGCTGCGTCATTATTGGTGGCTGTGGTCGTCGTGTCGGCAGGCAAACGAGGCGGTAATGCAAACTGCCACTGCAACGATTGTCCTGCTTGAGTCAGACTCACTCGTACACCACGTGGCAACCGCACATCGCCTGTAGGCGTACTACTGTTTGATGCAGCAGCCGTATTGGTGTCAATCGGTGGCCAAATCGTCGTTGATGTTTGATCTATGAGATTGATTTGCCAGTCGGTCACATCACTGAGTAAAACTTGACGTAACGGAGGAGTCACTCCCCACTGATCGGGCTGATTGAGTGATAGTCGAATGAGCTGGCCGTTTTGGATCTCGTACCGTACCCGCTCTAAGCCACTCACCATGCCCACGCGTGGGTCAATCACACCCGTACGAGTAAAAGCGATGAATTGACCATCACTGATCAATGCAGGGTCAACACCGTTGCTGGTCTGAATCGGACGCGGTACAGCTTGGCTCAAGTCTCGCAGCAGTTGCCCATAGCTCATTTGCCATGCGGATAACTGCTCTGCGTGCGCTGTGGCACGCTCACGAGTACGCAGCAAACCATCAAAGACTTTCCAACCGGCCAATGCCAACATGGCAAAAATCGCCATCGCCACCACCAACTCAATCAGGGTAAAGCCACCTGTGGCGCTGTATGATCTAGAAGGTGAGGATAACAGGCGGCTCATGAGCGGCTCTCTTGACGCAAAAAAACCACCAAACTACTGCTAGGATTAGCACGCAGCGTTTGATCTGTTGGCGTATGGACAGCCGTATCAGGTGCAGGATACACCCGAATTTCTACACGTCGCACCTGCTCAGTTGGAGTGGGATACACTTGATGCTGCACCAGCCAATGCTGGCCTTGTTCTTCAACTTCTTTTTCACCGGTGCCTTCAGGCCATGTGCCCAATATTCTAAGATTGGCCGCTTCATTCATGGCGACAAAATGCGCCAGTGTTCGGTCGGTTAAACTGCTGACTCCTTGGGTGTAACTCATCCCTGCACGGGTCAGTGCAATGGCAGCGACTGCAAAAATCGCCAACGCCACCATGACTTCTAATAACGTAAAGCCTTGTCCTTGAAAGCGTGGGCGTGCTGTGATCAGGAACATTAGGGTGTGCCTCCCTGCTCGCTATCCGACACTTGCCCCATTGCGCTTACATAAACTGCAGCACCAATCAACTTTTCATCTTGTTGTAATTGCATTCGAACAGGTGTGGCTTCGCCATTACCAAACCAGAGTAATCGAGGTGCATCGCCGTCGTTTAATGCCGACGGTTTAGCCGCGACAACAGGGGGTTGCAGCGATGTCACCACTAATCGAACCCGATCAGGCAGAGGCTGAAATTTAAAGCCTTCGGCCATAGGCCAACGTTTGTCGCGTTCGGAGGTCGTTGGATCTAGCTCGACTACCGCATAGCCCCCTGCTTGCGTCGCTGTTTGTGGAACAGTACGCAAACCCAATATACGCCCTTGATCGACAGACTCCAGCCGAATCAATGCCAAATGATCGGTCAGATGCTCTCGCGCTTGCAACACTTGTCGCTCACTGATTCCCCCTACTGATAAGCCAATCATTCCTGCAAAAATGCTCATGATGACAATCACCAGCATTAGTTCGATGAGGGTAAATCCGCGAGGGGCGGTCATCATGCAGGTTGTTCAGGCTCAGATGCTACAGGCGGAACATATTTATGCGGTGACTGCGCAAATGGAATTGCTAATACTTGCTCAATCAAGGCCACACGCAACGTATCACGGTCACCCAAGTAGCGTTGATAAAAACTTGAGTTTAAAATGGCGGCGCCCCCTTGTGTCATGGACCAAATTGCAGCCAAGTAATCACGGGTCAGCATACTGCTGCCACTATCTTGCAAATACCCTGTCGTGAGCGAAATAATCCGACGTAAACGCTGCTTGCGAATCCGATAGAGCTGCGCAAACAGTGTGCCTAAACCATGACTACCTGCAGATAAACGCTCTTCAATTTGATGCAGCAGCACGGTGCGGCCTGAGTCATGTAGATGATGCAACATAAACAGGGCAACCCGTGACGGATAGTCAGCTTGGCTGTCCATCATGTTGAGTAGGGTTTGCTCATTGCGAATAATCAGATGCAAATACAGCTCGTCTTTACTTTGAAAATGCTTGTACAGCGTGCCTTTGGCAAGATCTAGCTCCAACGCCAAGGCATCGAGTGTCATGCCGGTCTCGCCGCTTTCTAGCAACAATCGCTCGGCCACATCAAATATTAAGACTTCTCGTGCGCGAAACTGTGCCTGTCTGTCCATATCAGGTGACCTCCTGTGTCTGTTGTGCGGCATCCTGCCGCAAGCGGTCAAAATTGTGGCTGGTAATGTTCGCCAATTGCGACACTGCAATCTGATGCACATCGGCCAAAACCACGGCTACATGGGGCAAGTACGCAGGTTCATTGGGCTTACCCCGATAGGGCATCGGGGCAAGATATGGGCTGTCTGTTTCGATTAGTAAGCGATCTAGCGGCACACGACGTGCTACTTCACGCAAATCGGCAGCATTTTTAAAACTCAAAATGCCAGAAAATGAGATGTAATACCCTTGTGCTAATGCGGCGTCTGCGGTCGCCCAATCTTCCGTAAAGCAATGCAAAATGCCATGTTTGGCGTTGTGTTCACGCAGGAGTGCAATGGTGTCGGCACGCGCTTCACGGGTATGCACAATCACGGGCTTGCCCAAACGACGACCTGCTTCGATGTGACGCGCCATGCAGTCTTGTTGCGCGTTGGCATGCTCGCGGCTGTAGTGGTAATCAAGGCCGGTTTCGCCGATTGCCCACACGTGGGGGTCTGCGCCTAATGCGCACAGATGCTCGACCGTTACACGCGCCATCATGCTGGGATCTTCGCAAGGATGAACGCCGACACTAATGCCGACATCAGCATGTTGGTGTGCAATCGCCATTAAGGTGGGATGGTCGTCTAAATCGACGGCCACCGCCAAAAAGCGATTGACGCCCACGGCTCGGGCAGCGTCAAGCGCATGATCCAGTGACGCCGCATGTTTGCTTAGGTCGAGCCGATTTAAATGGCAATGAGAATCGGTGAACACTCGTGACATCCGCTCACAGAATAAAAATGACCCCGATGATACTACAGGGTATGTGTGGGACGCTCTGATGCAATATGCCCAGCCAATAGTTTTTCGATGTTGTCACGTAAACGTTTGCCATCATCACCCATAAACTGCAAACCAAAACCCGCCGGACGCACACCGTGCGAACGATGATGACTCCAAATCACTTTACCACTCACCGGAATACGTTCACTCGATTCAGGCAACGTCACCACCACAAACACTTCTTCGCCCAGTGGAAAGCTACGGTTACTGGGCACAAAAAGCCCACCGCCCAACACAAAGGGCATGTAACTGGCGTAAAGATCGTGGTTGTCTTTGATGGGATAATTGATAATCCCGCCTGCGCGTGGGGGTAACATGAACGCTCCTGAAATGGGATCACTGTCCTTAAAAACGTTAAGCGCACTGTCCAGCAGCGGCCAATTGCTTGATGAAGCTATCACACACCAGTCCGACTTGCACGTTTTGCGCCTGTGCCTGCATCAATTGCGGCCATTGTGCCGACAACGCCAACAGGGCGGGCAGCTGTGTGGTCTGTTGCAAGGCGTCCAACGATAAGTCGGTTTGCACCACCGGTTGCCCCAGATGTAACGCAATGACATCACGCAACATGTGGGCAATCAACGCCAAAAAATCGGTAAAGGGCAAGCGCTTTTGCCACCGTGCTGACACGCTTAATACATCCGCACGCTGTTCACACAAGGCTTGCCAGTCTGCCACCCAGTCTGCACGGGCAGTGACCATCTCACTACCTGCCAACGCCACGGCAGCCAGCGGCGCATGGCCAGCCAGACCCAGCAACACCAAGGCGTGTGCGGCATTAACTTGGGCTTCATCTTGCACATAGGTACAGGCTTGGTCGCGATCGATCCGCCCCAACGGCAATTGCTGCACCCGACTGCGAATCGTCGCCGGAAGCTGTAATGGTTGATCTGCCACCAACAGCAGCAACACGTTTGCACTGGGTTCTTCGAGGGTTTTGAGCAAGGCATTGGCGGCGGCCATGTTCATGGCTTCGGCGGGTTCAATAATGACCACGCGCCAACCGTCGCTGGTTTGTTGAACAAAGGGGAGCAGCCCGCGAATTTGATCAATCTTGATTTGCTTGCTTTGTTTGCCCTTGGCATCAACCTCACGGGAGATCCGCAATAGATTGGGATGCGTGCCCGCTCGCAACCACTGGCAACTGACACAACGGCCACACGCACCATCGGGCATGTGGCTGCGTGCCTCACATAATAACCATGCGGTCAGCCGGTCAGCAAAGCGGCGCTTGCCCGTCCCGACCGTGCCAGACAATAGCAGACCATGCGGTAGGTTCGGCCAACGCTGGGTCAGACGCTGCCATTCGCTCCGTTGCCACGACAGCAATGGAACAAAGTGTGATTGTTGAACCTCAACCACAGGGGCATCATCGCCCATCGGTTTGCGTGCCACGGTTTAAGCAAACACTGATGGATCAAGCGCACGCAGGCGCGCCAAATCTTCAGGGGTATCGACCCCCGCAGGCAACGACAGTAAGGCTGGTTGAATGGCAATCCGACGGCCATGTTCCAGCACGCGCAGTTGCTCAAGGCTTTCGAGCTGCTCTAATACGCCCATCGGCCACGTCACAAAGTCTTGCAGCAACGCGACCCGATAGGCATATAGCCCCAAGTGGCGCATCGCTACCGCAGGCACGCTATGAATGCCTTCTTTAAACGCATCGCGGTCATAGGGAATGGTGGCGCGGCTAAAATACAGCGCTTCTTGCTGCTGTGAAGTCACCACTTTAACAATCGAGCTACGGGTGAATTCATCCAAGGTATTGATGGGTTCACATAAGGTGGCCATGGCGCAGTCGGGTTTGCTGACCAGCAAGTGTGCCACTTGCTCCACCAATACCGGTGGCAACAATGGCTCGTCTCCTTGCACATTGACCACAATGTCATCCCGCCCCCACCCCCGAATCCGAGCGACTTCACTCAGCCGATCAGTGCCTGAGGGATGGTCTATCGCGGTCATCACCACATCAACACCCGCCACACGACACACCTCAGCAATGCGGTCGTCGTCGGTTGCCACGCATACGTCGTCCATACCGCGCACTTTACGGGCTTGATCCACCACCCGCAGCACCATCGGTTTGCCATGCAGATCCAGCAAGGGCTTACCGGGTAAACGTGAACTGGCATAACGTGCAGGAATCACTAAATGACGCATCGACAAATCCTCTTTAAACACTGATGTCATTGATCACGATTGCGCCCAATCAATGGGCATAGCGGTGTCGTTGACCCCAAAAAAACGGCTTAATGCAGCACGCCCAGCGCACGCAATTGCTGCGCCAGCACGGGATAGCACGCCGCCGACAATTGTGCGTGTACCGGCACAATCCAACCCGACACACCCAACGCAGCCAGCTTTACGGCGTCTTTGCCGGTGGTCAAAATGGGCAGATCATCGCCAAACTGTAGCTCATGCACGGTATAGGCATGGTGATCGGCAAAGGGATGCATGATCGGGTCAAAACCCAATTGCCGAACCGTATCAAAAAAACGCTGTGGATCACCAATGCCCGCCACCGCATGTACCCGCTGACCGGCATAAGGAGGGTCAACCTGTGGCTGACCCAGCGGCAGCAACGCGCCCACCTGTAAGTGCATGTGTAAAGGAACATCCGAAGACCCATGTGCCAATACCGTCGCGTGGGTCAAACGTGCTGCGGACTCCCGCAGTGGCCCTGCGGGCAATAACCAACCGTTGCCCAGACCACGCCTCGTGTCCAGTACAATCCATTCTAGATCACGCGCCAGCGCCAAATGCTGCAAGCCGTCATCACTTAAAATCAAATCTAAAGGCCCTGCCGCCAACAGGCATTCAATGGCCGCTTGTCGATTGGGGCCAACGGCTAACGCCACCCCTGTTTGCTGCACAATCAAGACCGGCTCATCACCCACCACATGCGGCAGGTCATCCGTACGAACCAAACGTGGAAACGGTCCAACCCCGCCGTACCCCCGACTAATCACACCCACACGCAGGCCATAGGTGCTGCGCAAATACTCAACCAAATGAATAATCAGCGGCGTCTTGCCACTGCCTCCCACCGTGATATTGCCAATCACCATCACTGGTACAGGCGCACGATAAACCCGCTTAAACCCCACGCGATAACACAGGCGCTGAGTCGCGGTCACCACGGCATACAACGCCGACAACGGCAGTAACACCGCCAACCACGGCGCATGCCGCGCCCACGCCCGTGGCAAGGCTTGCTTTAGATCCATATCACCCTCATGTGCGGCTGACTGATCATAAGGGCAGGTCTTCGTCAAAGTTGCGGGCATGAAGCTGCGCATACAACCCTTTGTGCGCCAGTAGCTCGGCATGCGTGCCTTGCTCAACAATGCGGCCTTGATCCATCACCACAATGCGGTCGGCTTGCTCAATGGTCGACAAACGATGCGCAATCACAATGGTAGTTCGGTGCTGCATGGCCGCACCCAAGGCTTGCTGAATAAAATGCTCTGACTCATTGTCAAGCGCGCTGGTGGCTTCGTCTAAAATCAAAATTGGCGCATTTTTTAACAACGCACGGGCAATCGACAACCGTTGACGCTGCCCACCAGACAACGACAGGCCATTGGGACCAATTAAGGTGTCATAGCCTTGCGGCAACTGCTGAATAAATAGGTCGGCATAGGCATCTTTGGCAGCGGCTTGAACCTCATCCAATGATTTGTCTGCCAGTTGTCCGTAGGCAATGTTGCCGCGCACGGTCTGATCAAACAGCACCACTTGCTGACTGACACTGGCAATTTGGCGACGCAGGCAATCAAGAGTCAGGTCATCAATGGGCACGCCATCAAACAACAAACGCCCGCTGGTGGCATCCTGAAAACGCATCAGCAGATTAATTAAGGTGGTTTTTCCTGCGCCACTTCGCCCCACCAACGCAATGGTTTCACCCGCTTGAATGTCTAAGCTAAAGTCTTGCAAGGCTTGTGTACCATCAGGATAAGCAAAGCCCACGCTTTCAAAGCGAATCGCGCCTTTGAGCGGTTGATTGACCACGCCATCATCGCGC
>JBEANQ010000055.1:0-13437 GCA_041165345.1 Pseudomonadota bacterium | reverse complement strand
TAGCCTTAATATTTAAAAATCAAACAAAGCTAATACTGACTGTTTTACCTATTGCAGCAGCATAGCGCTTTAATGTGGCGAGTGAAGGCGAAGGCTTTCCTGTAACTAATGCATTTTCTAGGCGAGATACGGCAGGAATACTTGTGCCCATGCGTTCTGCAATTTGAGCTTGTGTTAGACAAGCCTCTTTACGCGCCTTCAGAATAGCGTCAAGCATCGGCATTTCTTCACGGTTAAGGCGGTCGTATTCTGCGCGTACAGCAGGGTTAGAGAGCGCAATCGCTTTCATTTCTTCATGTGTTCGCATTTTTCACCTCTTTTAAACAAATTTCAGCAATCCGCCGTTCATTTGGCGGAGTTTTGGGGGTCTTTTTCATCAAATATGATAATAACAAGCAAGTGGACATGCCTCAAAGAAGGTCTGATGATTGAGGTGGTTATATTTTTACCTCAGTTGTTTTTGCAATTTTTTGACACTGTTATAGACGCATAACGCCAAGTTCAGCGGCGAGAAAAGTTCGGCAAGTGTTAACGAGCCGACTTTCCGAGTCCGCTGCAACGTTTGTTCGACGGCTCAATTAAACACCAAATTATGGCAATACAAACCAAAACAATTCACCGAAATCTATCCTATTTGCCTTCAAATAAAATCCATTTCTCAACATCTAAAGAATAGGTTATACCAAAAATAAGTTTTAACAGAACAAAATTTATCAGGTAACGAAATTTTCAAATATCTTTATTTTCAACAAAATAATTTCAATAAAAAGGTTTCATCATTCCTCATCTGTATCAATAACAAGCCATTCTTGTTTCATTACATCTTTTTGAACTAGCTCAGAAAGAATAGCTTGGAGAAGCTCACGATCAAGCCTTTCAATAAATAAATCTGGTGGAAGAAGATATTTTCCTGATAAATTTTCTTTTTCCTCGTTATATTCATTTCTCGCACGTTCTAAATATTTGTAAGTCCAAACATTTAACGCATATTTTTCCCCACTATCCAATTCAACACTCATATTAAAAAACTCATCCTCTAAGTTATAGTCTTGTCCTTCCCATAACTCAAACTCTAACCACATTTTGAACGAAATCTTTTTCTTCTCTTTCAACTCTGTTACCCCATTGTACCTGTTACTTTATTTAGCCGTCGAACGCCCGCGGCAAGCTGCGCCACAATGAGCGAAGCGAGTGGAGGGAACCAACCGAAAGATTGGCGTCAGTTTGACCAACCAGTTAGGCTTCAGCTCGCGAAAGTGCATTGGCATCAAGGTATTTAAGCATAGCCGAGAGGTCCGGCTTCGGTAGTGGCAACAGAAACGCGGCACGACTTCCAAGTCCGTTGAATGACGTTCCAATGACCAAACCTCGCGTGCGGTCGGCGATCCAAACTCGGTCATGAACTGTGTCCGTGTGGCGCTCTGTTAAGTGGACTTGGTGTTTTGCGCACAAAGCCACAATCTCGCTTCGCACCGCCTGTGTGGTGTGCTCTGCGTTGCAAACAATGTGAACTCGTTTAAGAAATTTTCCGCCGACCCGTGCGGCGCGCTTGAACTCGTCGGCGATGGCCGATGCGCTTTCCCGAGTGCCAGAAAAAACGTATGGATCCACTACGATCAGGCTTGCTGTCTGGTCCGTAAAGTCGCGAAGCTCTTTTAAGCCGATAGCTCGCTGACCTGGCAAGGTGACGAGATGCATGTTGCCGTCTGTGTCGCTTTCCAGCGCACATCGACGTTCAACGTAGACCGTGCGCGACGGCCAACCGATTCCAGGAGAAGGAAGTTGATTTTCTTGCCCCTCTTCGAGAAGCCTATCGAGTAGGTCGTCGTACTCGCGATTTAACTCACGCTGGCGCTGTAGCAGCGATTTGTATTTCTCTCGCGTCGAAGTATCCATACGTGTCCTTCTGAAGACTAACTACTCGCGTAAGGCGCAAGCACCCACAACAAAATTAAAAACTGAGATTACCTCAGAATCATCAAAAATAACACAATAATTGGCTGGGTGCTTGTCGCACTTAACGCAGAAGTTAGACATGGACTTGCAAAAGCATGATTTAAGCATGAGCCAGCATAGTCGTAATATGTGGGCGTGGCTTTTGCTGATTTTCCCAAAGATCACGTGCCATCTGCATTTTTAGCAGCAACTCGGGACTAACTCCTAGTGCTTCATGAAGGCGCAACGCAATATCAGCCGTTAGTGCTTGATGACCGTTGACAATGCGTGACAATGTCGTGCGGGTAATACCAATGTGGGCAGCCAACTGTGCAAGAGAAATAGCTGTTCCTTCCTTTTTGAGTCCATTCAAATACTCTTGAATCAGTTTTCCAGGATGGGCAGGGTTATACATGGTACACCTCAATGATAATCTTGATAGTCAACAACATAGGCCTGACCGTTTTCAAATCTGAACGTCAAACGCCAGTTGCCGTTGACTTTTACCGCATAATGACCTTTCAAGTTGCCTTTTAAGGAATGCAAGCTCCAGCCTACAACATTCATATCCTGTACTGAGCCTGCCTGATTTAAGGTGGAAAGCTGGATGTTGAGCCTATCCGCGTGTTTAGCTTGAATCCCAGCAAGCGAACCCGTGTTAAAAAACAACTCTAGTCCTTTGTGCTTAAACCCATGAATCATTGCCATTTGCCTATACTGCGTGTAGTGATACTACACGGCATGACCAGTTGGTGCAACCTAAAAAATCAGGGCATTTATGGCTTTTTACACCTGTTAGCTGGATATTTTTCTGGGCTTTTTTGACACGAAAATTGATGTCTAACTACACGGTTAAGCCGTAACAACCCACAACGATTTAGAAACGTGAGCTATTTGGCCAACACTTTAAAAAATAAAACAATAAGTGGCTGGGTTGTTATCGGACTTGAATCGAAAGTTAGACCACTCCATAAACGCGATCCAACCAAGCTACAAACTCTAGATATTTGTTGGTTGGATTTAGACGTTTGGCCCAAGAGCGGCCACGTATGTTTGGCTTATCGGAGTCTACAACCCAGACAGTCACAAAAGCCTCATTTTTAGAAGGGAAAAAACCTTCCTTTCTAAGCTGCTCAAGAGCACGAACAAGTATGTGATAGCTCCGACTTTGAAACTCTTGATGCCAGTTAGAATCATTGTCGTCGTCTTCACAATGCTCATACAGGGAGTTTAATAGGCTAGAGCCTCTTGTAGCAGCTGGCTCAGGAGCTCCCCACAGCCAAGATATTGCATCAAATTGAAAGTCTGAATATGAGACAGAATCAGATTTTTCTGAGGGAAAGCCGATAACAGGAACAAACATGGTGCCAGTATCATTAGTTAGCACTCCATATCCAACGGCAGTTATAAAACGCGCATTAGTAACCGTGCTAAACGCCTCACGCAAGATCGCCTCTATTTCCGACTGAACTTCTTGATCGTAAAGCACTCTTAACTCCATGAGGTCTAACGCTCGCGGTAAGCCGCGCCGGAGTGCGAAGCACGGAGGGCACCAACAAGCGGAGCTTGTGGGCGTCGGCTTGAACAACCAGTTAGGCCAGTGAGCGAAGGCGCAGGGCTGACCGTTGATTGAAGGCGTGTGATGCGCACTGAGGTCTCTACTTCGCCGTCTGGCATTCTTGGTGGGATTTGTATGCTCGGCCAGTGCGGGGCGATATGTAGACCCCGTACTCTTTCCCATAATTTCTGGGATGAGCATTGCCAGGCACCACTACTATGCAATTGAAATACAGAACGGCATAAAACTTTTCGCTGATGTCCGAATGGTGGAAGCCGACAACCGTATCGGTGCCGCCAGCATCTTTGATAGAGAAGTGCAGACCCTCTTTGAGCTTGTAGTCACAGACAAGCCCATTGTTCATGGTCTGCTTGCAATCGGCTCCCGCAAGAACGCTAGCAAAAAGTTGATCTTGCAATGGATCACTATGCGCAGATGTTGTAGCAAGAAAGCTGGATAGCACGGCGGCGATGAGAGTGATGGCTCGTTGCATGCGTGGCCCTAAGAATCGTTGAAGTTCACCAAAAGCCTAACTAAGGATATACGGCGTTTTTGATGCAAAAGCGATTATCATCCTGCCGTATATCCTGCTCATATCAATTGTTAAAGGTGATAACCTACCCCACAGACGCAAAAAATCTAACATGCTTTTACTCAGGATGCAAATCAAAAAACCAATTGATTTAGCTAAAGAAAATTACAACACAAGACCACACACCATCAATCACACAAGAACCATTCTCATTCACACAAGTACAACAGCCTTGTGCAAAGCCCTACACGGTTAAGTGCTTCTTTTCACACATACTGAAAGCCAATTCTATGTTGGAACCTGTCCGTGATGAGCCTGCCCCGTTCACGTCCGCTACGCTATAGCCTCTATGCGCTCACATTATTGCTGTTAGCAGGTGCAGGCTGGTCTTTTTTGAAGCCCACCGCCGCGCCGCCGCAACTGCTCACTGCGGACGTGACGCAAACCGACCTTGAAAACACCGTGCTTGCATCTGGCACCTTAGAAGCCCGCAAGTTGGTGAGTGTGGGGTCGCAAGCCTCGGGACAGGTCAAGCGGTTGTATGTGGCGTTGGGTGATACCGTCACGCAAGGGCAAGACATCGCCCAAATTGATCAATTGAGCCAACAAAACGCGCTCAAAAATGCCCAAGCCGCGTTGGCCAATCAACAGGCACAACGGCTGATTAAACAGGCCAATGTGCGGCAAGCCGAGTTGGTGTGGCAGCGGCAAAAAAACATGCTGGCACAAGACGCCACCTCACGCGCCGACTTTGAAAGCGCCGACGCCAACCGTCAAACCGCCCAAGCCGAGCTGGCCGCCATTGATGCTCAAATCAAACAAGCCCAACTGAGTGTGGATACCGCAGGTCTAAATATGGGCTACACCCGCATTACTGCGCCCATGAGCGGGACTGTGGTGGCGGTGGTGGCCGAAGAAGGCCAAACCGTCAACGCCAATCAATCAACCCCGACTATTATTAAGCTGGCCAATTTGGACACCTTAACGGTTAAGGCCGAAATCAGTGAAGCCGATGTGGTCAAGGTCAAGGCGGGGCAACCAGTGTATTTCACCATTTTGGGTGATCCAGACAAACGCTATTACGCCACCTTGCGCGCCATTGAGCCTGCGCCGGAGTCCATCGCCACCGACAGCAGTACGTCCAGCAGCACCGCCATTTATTACAATGGCCTGTTTGATGTGCCCAACCCCGACGGGCAATTGCGCATCGACATGACTGCACAGGTTTATATTGTATTGGCCGAAGCCAAACATGCCCTGAGCATTCCTGCGGCGGCGTTAAGTAAAAGTGACGGTTCAGGCCGACAAACCGTGCAAGTGGTCGGTGCGAATGGCCGCCCCCAAACCCGCAACGTGGTGGTGGGGCTGAATAATCGGGTCAATGCACAAATTTTGTCAGGGTTAACACTGGGCGAAAAAGTCGTGCTGGGTGAGGCCAGCGCAGACGACAGCAGTACCAGCAAAAGCAATAACAATAACCGCCGTCCACCGATGGGGTTTTAAGCCATGAGCCAGCCCCTGCTACATGTTCATGACTTGGTGCGCGAATTTCCTGCGGGCGATGGCGTGGTACAAGTGCTTAAACACATTAACCTGTCGATTCATGCCGGTGAGTTGGTCGCGATTATTGGCCAGTCCGGCTCGGGCAAGTCGACCTTGATGAATATCTTGGGCTGTTTAGATCGCCCCACACGCGGCACGTATACCGTCGCAGGCCAACACACGAGCACGCTCGAACCCGACCAACTTGCTCGCCTGCGCCGCGAATACTTTGGCTTTATTTTTCAGCGTTATCATTTGCTGGGCGACTTGTCGGCGGTGGGCAATGTTGAAGTTCCGGCCATTTATGCAGGCGCATCCACCGAGCATCGGCGGCAGCGTGCCATTCAATTGCTCACCCGTTTGGGGCTGGGGCAGAGATTGGTCAATAAGCCCAGTCAATTGTCGGGCGGGCAACAGCAACGGGTCAGTATTGCGCGTGCCTTGATCAACGGTGGTGAGGTCATTTTGGCCGACGAACCCACCGGTGCATTAGACAAACAAAGCGGCCATGAGGTCATGAACATCCTGCGCGAACTGCACCGCGACGGCCATACGGTCATTTTGGTGACGCATGACCCGCTGGTGGCGCAAAACGCCAGCCGTATTATCGAACTCAGTGATGGCGAGGTGATCAGCGACCGTCCCAATACGCCACCGCCGGTCACTTTGCCTGCCGCCTTGCCCGTCAGCCGTGCAACCCATACCCCGCAAGCGGCGTGGTCTGCCCTGCTCGACCGTCTGGGTGAAGCCTTTCGCATGGCGGTCTTGGCGATGGCCTCGCATCGACTGCGCACGTTTTTAACCATGCTGGGCATTATTATTGGGATTGCATCCGTGGTGTCTGTGGTGGCGCTGGGCAATGGATCACAACAACAAATTTTAAAAAATATCAGTGGCCTTGGCACCAACACCGTGACCATTTATTCGGGCAAAGATTTTGGCGACACCCGCAGTGGTAAGGTGCAAACCCTCCGCGCCGATGACGCCGACGCACTGGCACAACAGCCGTATGTCGATAGCGTCAGCCCCACCGTCAATAGCAATGCCACCTTGCGTTTTCGGAATATTGACGCCTCTGCGACCATCAATGGTGTGGGTGATAGTTTTTTTCGGGTCAAAGGGCTGACACTGGCACAAGGCCAACTGTTTGATGCCACAGATGTGCATCAGCGCGCCCAAAATGTGGTGATTGATGCCAACACCCAAAAATCCCTATTTGCCGACAGCCACACCGACCCGCTCGGCCAAGTCATCATGATTGGCGCTGTGCCAAGTCGCATTATTGGTGTGCTCAAACCTAGTGAGAGCGCCTTTGGCCCGTCAGACAGCCTGAACATTTATTTGCCGTATACCACCGTGATGGATCGCCTGCTTGGGCAACGCTATTTGCGCAGCATCGTGGTGCGGATTAAAGACAATAGCAGTAGCAGCATTGCCGAAACCGCCATGACCCAATTGCTCAACCAACGACACGGCGCAGAAGACACCTTTACCCAAAACAGCGACTCGATCCGCCAAACCATTCAAAGCACCACGGCCACCATGACCCTGTTGGTGTCCGCCATTGCCGTGATCTCGTTGATTGTGGGTGGGATTGGCGTGATGAATATCATGTTGGTGTCGGTGACTGAACGCACCCAAGAAATTGGCGTGCGTATGGCGGTTGGTGCGCGGCAAAGCGATATTTTGCAACAGTTTTTAATTGAAGCCGTGCTGGTCTGCCTGTTGGGCGGCGGGCTGGGCATTGGTTTAGCGTTGTTGATAGGTCAACTGTTTAGCAGCGTGGCCAGTGGCAATTTTCAGATGGTGTATTCCAGCACCTCGATCATTGCGGCGTTTGTCTGCTCGACTTTAATCGGCGTGTTGTTTGGCTTTTTGCCCGCCCGTAATGCCGCCAAACTCGACCCTGTCACCGCGTTATCGCGTGAATAACTTAAGGACACTGTGGATGACCCCTTCTACCCGACGCATACGCCAGACTGCTCCCTTGTGCAGCGTGTTGATCCTGCTACTCCTTGGCGGATGCGCCGCCCATGTTCGGACGCCCTACAGTGTGCCGGTCGTCAACATGCCCAGCACTCTGCCCCATGCCACAGCAACCCAGCCAGACCCAAACACAGCCAGCCCTGTGATCGCCGATCGCTGGTGGACACAATTGGGCGACCCACGCCTGACCCAACTGATTGACGATGCACTGGCCAAAAACAACAATTTGACGGTGGCGGCTTTACGGGTTCAACAGGCACGTTTGCAAGCCGGACTCAGCGCCAGCGCACAGTTGCCACAGTTTTCTGCGTCGGCCAATGTCAACCAAAGCCGCATTCTGGGCGAATCAGGCACGCAGCGCAGCCAATCGCTGAATGCCTCGGTCAGTTATCAACTCGATTTATTTGGCAAACTGGCGCGCCAAACCGACGCCGCACAATGGGAAGCACAAGCCACCGAACAAGACCGCCAAGCCGCAGCACTGAGCTTAATCGGGACGGTCAGCAGTGCATATTGGCAGATTGCTTATTTAAACCAACGCATTGAGAGCGGCAACCTGAGCCTACAACACAGCCAAAAACTGCGTGACTTGGTGAGCATTCAACACCAAAACGGTGCGGTCTCTGGCTTAGAGGTGGCGCAAGCCGAACAAGCCGTGGCCAGCCAACGCAGCACACTGGCGCAACTGACCCAACAACGAGTCGAAGCCCAAAATGCCCTTGCCATTGTGTTTGATCAAGCACCACACACACTGACTAACCTTCCAGAGCGCCTGCCCACGCTGACCTTAGCGCCCATCCATGCAGGCGCACCCGCTACACTGTTGGCGCGTCGGCCTGACCTGCGCGCCAGTGAATTACGCCTGCGCAAAGTCTTGGCCACGCGCGACGCCACCCAAGCCAGTTACTATCCTTCCATCAGCTTGACTGGTTCGTTGGGTACCAGTAGCAGCACCTTAAGCGATATTCTAAAAAACCCTGTGTTGGCCTTGGGGGCTGGCGTGTCACTGCCGTTTTTAAATCAAGCAGCGATGCAGCGAGATATCGCCATTGGCGATGTTCAATATCAACAAGCCGTGGTCAATTTTCGGCAGACCTTATACAGCGCATTAGCTGATGTTGATAACGCCCTGTCCAATACACAACAACTGGCCGAGCAAGTCACAGCCCAACAGGACACCCTACGCGCCGCCCAAACCAGCGAGCGCCTGTCCCGTGTGCAATATCAACATGGTGCTGTGGCACTCAAAACCGTGCTGGATGCCGAAGAGTCACGCCGCCAAGCTGAAAATACCCTCGCCCAGCTTGCGCGTGATCAACTCAACCAACGGGTCACTCTATACCAAGCACTTGGCGGTGGACTATAAGCATGAAATCGCACTTATTCACGAAGCTCATGGGTATCATGACCACCCCATAGTTCAACGGCGGCGTAACCTAGCGCTGCCAACAGCACCACTGTTGCAGGCAACAATAACGCCAAAGAGCCGACATGCAAAAACAGCGCAGCCCCGACCACCCCACCCACAAAAAACGCCAACAGAATCGAGACCTGCAACCGAAAAGACATCCACTGCACCGCTCGGCCAGCCAAGCGACTGCCCAAAGCCGAGCCAATGTCAGACAAAATACCGGTCAGGTGTGTGGTGCGAATCACCGAGCCGCTATAGGTGGCAATCATGGCATTTTGTAGACCACACGCCGCCGATGCCAACAGCTCACCGGCCACATGCTGACGCATAAAAAACCACGTCGCCGCAAACAATAAAAGCGACTCTAGCAATAATGCCAACCCATAATGCCGCCCCAAACGCAGGGCTTCGTTTTTAACAATCACACCACTGAGCATCGCACCGACCAAAAACGCCGCCACAATACCAAAGCCCAACGAAAAAACCGGCACATTATGGCGTACCAACGCGCTGGCAGTATTGCTAACCGTCCCCGTCACATGCGACACCGCCGTATTGGCAAAGCCCAACAAGGCAATGCAATTGACGCAGCCCGCACTAAAGGCCAGCAACACACTGCCGTATAAAATCCAACGCGGTAACCGACGAATCATGCCGCCGTACTCAGCCACATGACCCGCCCACACCCTGTGTGTGTGTGCTTAATCAAGATTCTTGCATCATCCGTTCACTCATCGCGACGGTATTGAAACCGCCATCGACATATAAAATTTCACCAGTCACACCCGACGCCCACGGCGAACACAAAAACACCGCTGCATTGCCCACTTCTTCAATGGTGATGTTGCGTTGTAACGGCGAAATCTGGGCGTTGACATCCAACATGCGCCGAAAGCTTTTAATGCCACTGGCGGCAAGGGTGCGAATCGGCCCCGCCGAAATCCCATTTACCCGAATCCCTTGTGCGCCCATGCTGGTAGCAAGGTAACGCACGCCGGCCTCTAAGCTGGCCTTGGCCAAACCCATGACATTGTAGTTGGGCAACACCCACTCACTGCCCTGATAGGTCAGGGTCAACAAACAGCCTTGCCGTGCCACAAGTAATGGTCGTGCCGCCCGCGCCATCGCCACAAAACTATAGGCGCTAATGTCATGGGCGATCCGAAACCCTTCACGGGTGGTCACGTCGGTAAAATCGCCGTCGAGTTGGTCGGCAGGGGCAAAGCCAATCGAATGAATCACCCCATCAAGGCCATCCCAATGCTGGGCTAAATCAATAAAGGTTTGTTCAATTTGCGCGTCATCGGCCACATCACAAGCAAACACAAGGCTTGAGCCAAACTGAGCGGCAAAATCATCGACCCGTTTTTTCAGTTTGTCGTTGGGGTAAGTAAAGGCTAATTCTGCACCTTCACGGTGCAATGCCTGTGCGATGCCATAAGCAATAGAGAGTTTGCTGGCGATACCAGCGATCAGAAAGCGTTTGCCTTGCAGCAGCATGGGACACGTCTCAGACAAAAAAAAGTGTCCCGATGCTAGCAGAATTGCATGACCATTCGCCTAACAATCCACAGCAGCCGCTGTCGCTAAACCAGCTCTAACAGGTCAATACTGGGTGGCATCAAAAACCGCAACGGCGCAGCCACCATACCGGTTCCGGCGGTCACGTACACTTGTGCGTTGGGCATGTCATATAACCCCACCTGAAAACCATATTGAGATTCTTTTTTGAGCGCCCATGCGGTCAGCCACGGCACATTCACTTGCCCGCCGTGGGTATGGCCAGACAACATGAGCGGCCGATGGCTTAAACCGCTGGGAATATGATCCACCGTATCGGGATTATGCGCCACCACGATCCACGGCTTGTCTTGTGGAAAAAACCGCAGCGCCGTTAAATCGGCCTTACCTGCCCAGAGATCACCCGTGCCATACAAATAAACGGATGGATGCGTCGTGACCACGCGCCCTTCAATCGGCTCGATATTAAGGGCCAACAAGGCTTGATGTAATTCGTGTTGAATCGGCGGGCCGGGTAGCTCTTCATCATGATTGCCCGCCACTGAATACACCGGACCGTTTAAATGCCCCAACGGAGCCAGCCACGACAGCAGGTCATCACCCGCCTCATAGGTCCAATCCCCCGCCACCACCACACAATCAGCGTTTAAGGCATTGACCTGTTGAACGATGCGGCGCAATTGGCGCTTGCCACCCGAAAACAGCCCCACATGAATATCAGCCAACAACACCACCCGCAACGGGGTCGCCAAGGGTCGCTCGGGGTCTAACACAATCCGTTGATGACGAGTCACCAAACGGTTGGGTTCAATAAACCGGCTGTACAACATCAATAGGCTAAACGCGACCAACAGTAGCATGGCGGGGGTCGACCGCAGACCGATCCACCATTGCCATAAGGTAAACGGGATCAGCAGCCAAAACAGCCCCAAGCCGTAGTACACCAGCATTTGCGCGAAGGCTTTGCGACGATAGGCCGCTTTTGACAGTAAGGTGCGCCATGCAGCCAAGCCAAACACCAGCAGGATACCTATTGCATAGGTCACCGAAAAACATAGATCGACCCAAGAGATGACAGACATGGCGGCGCTCAATAATAAAAGACCAACCGGCGACCCTCATGCGTAATCTTGCACATGCCATCAAATCACCGACTGCCTGCCGACTATAGAACGAATCCTCCAGCCACTGCGCCTTGCTTGCAGATCACGGACTGATCTGCTGTTAAACACCGACAATAATCTCGCGAATCCACCTTGAGAACTCGCACACTAGACCTTGAGCGCTTATGACACCACAATCGGATGCAAGACACGCCCTTGTAACAGCGCCAATCCCGCCCGCATTTCGGCCTGTAACAAGTCGGTCAAACTATGAATATCATGTCCCACAGGGTCGATGGCCGGTAACGCCACCACATGCGCCACGACGCGGTCATGTGCCAACACTTGCTGCAAGTGATCTGGAAAGCTCACATCTCCCACAAAGGGAATGACCTCATCCAGTTGCTTAGCTTGGTTGGCGTAGCACAACAAAACCGGCTGAATCGGTGTGCCGGTTTCAAGTGCAGCGGCCAGTAAGCGACCATGCAAACGACGGACTTGCTTGCCATCTGTGGTGGTGGCTTCAGGGAAAAACAATACGGGGAGTTTTTGTTTTAAAAACGTGGCAATTTGCCCACGCACACTGTCGGAGTCGCCTGACCCACGACGAATAAACAACGTGCCACCTGCTTGCGCAAGGCGTCCCATTAACGGCCAATCGGCTACTTCAGCTTTAGACAGAAAAAACACCCGTGTCACCGAACCAATGACCGGAATATCAATCCATGACACATGATTGCTCACCCACAGGGCGTGTTCTACCGGCATGTCGCCATGCACCTGTACCGTCACGCCCAGCACTTTACACATGCGGCGACAAAAGTACCGGATCAAACGGGTGTGTTCAGGTTGGTTGGGCTGAGTCAGCGCACCATGCCGAGCAGCCAGCACAAAGCCCTCACCAATGGTCAATAACATGCCACTGGCGCGCATCACTTGCCGTACCTGACGGCTGACATGGCGACCCAAATTTGCCCGAGAAAACGATGGTTGCATGGCACTCATAGTCAATGTCCCTGATCAGTCTTTGATTTGAGTATACCCAAGCGCCTCTCACTACAGCAGTCTCGTCAGACCCTCTGGTCGGCAGTGGCTTCCATTTAATCGCTATTTAGCCTTCTTGTTGACCAAATCGCTCTAAATAGCGGGCGTCCATGTGTGCCAATGGCATCCACACCAACACATCAGCACAATGAAAAATAGGGTCAAAACAAGCCTGTGCCCCCAATTGCGCATTCATACGCACATAGGCTTTGAGCAGTGGTGGAATCATTGGGTCATGCGCAAACACCGCTGGTGGCAAACGACGCAATGGACGAACCGGTTGCGCCAAACGCTGATGCGCAGGCAGACGATCCAACCAGCCCTGACAATCGCCAGACCCGACCGCAATTGATGCACAGCCCATTAACACTTCACTACGCCACTCAGCGGCGACCATGCCAATGCCTTGCCACAGGGCGTTAATGGCCGCTGCTGAACGATACTCTGGATGCACGCAGGTTCGGCCAATTTCCATCACCCCATGCGGCGCACTGGCCAACAGCGGGGCAATGTCAAACTCTTGGGCACTATAAAAACCACCCGCAATTCGCGCTCTGGCACGATCTAATAAACGGGTGGTCGCAATTAAACGATCCCCATCATGTACCAATAAATGCGCACAATACGCATCTAATCGGTCATCATCGAGACCATGGGTAAAGTGAATCCCAAACTCTGTGCCAAACACTTGCGCACGCAACCGCTGGGCCTGCCGAACATCCACCACGCCTTGCGCCAAACGCGCAGTCAGAACAGGACGGTTTGCCCGTAGACGTGGGGTCGGTTGCGGCTCTGGTGATCCGCG
>JBEANQ010000054.1:0-13773 GCA_041165345.1 Pseudomonadota bacterium | reverse complement strand
CGGTGGGTGGTATTATTTACGGCAATCACACCACCCACCGCAGATAAGCCAGCTGCTTCGATTTTTTGATTGAGCACGCTATCAGTCACGCTAACCGTGTTGGTGGGGTCGTTAACGTTCAGAATTCCTAAGCCATTTGCACGACCCGCTACAAACACGCGCTTTTGAGCGGTTCCGGTCTGATCATAGTACTCCATGTAGGTGAGCGCCCCCGATGAGGTCGCTGTCGCACCTGTGGCGCCTGCTGAATGTGCGGTTGCTGATGCGATGTGATGGCTGGCTTGAGAGAGGTCTATATTTTTGTTGGCATAAATACTGGTGGTGGATTTCGCCAAACTTAAGGCCGCAGCATTTAGGCTACTAGAACACAGGTTAGCCCCCATGTTGGCTCCATTTTTATGCTTAAGTTTGACCCCTTTACGCTTGCCATCAGCCACATTGTCAGACAGGTCATCGGCACATAAACGCATCAATTCGATGGAATCAACCGCCGTATTTTTGGCGCCTTCTTCTAATGTAGAGAGGAAGTAGGCATACAGATATCCCTGACCAGTTTTGCTATTAAAGTCAGGAAGTAGATGGGTCAGTACATCGGTATCTTCAATGTCTAAGTCACCCAAAAGGCTTTGTACATCTCGTTGTGCTTTAACCAACGCAGCCGTGACATTCGGGCTGTCGTGATCTTGCACCAAGTTAGTCACACGAGATGCCACCATATGCGTGAGTGGGGTGACGTTAACCGTATTGGGTGTGCCTTTATCCACAAATGCTAATGCAGTGACTGGCGCAGAGAGTTGGACAGTTTTGCTAGTATCCGCTTCACTTTTATAGTCGCCACCTTCTGCTTCAATGACGACAGCGCCGGTATATGCTTGATTGAGTTTGACACTATAGGTACCGTCGTCTTTCGTGGTGGTCGTACCCAGCGAAGCGCCGGTTTTTTTACCTTCATTGTCAGCAGCATATACCTGAATGGTTGCACCTTTGACTGCACCCAATACCAATGCACCATCAATCGAGGTTTGGGTGGGTGATGTGCTGGCTGTTTCGGTGCTACCACCACCGCCACCACAAGCGGTCAGCGACAGAGCCAATGCACAAGCAATCCAGAGAGCGTTTTTTTGAAACGGGGTTTGGGGGGTCATAACAGCTTCCTTTTATGATTCGGCGCATTCCGATGTGCAACTGTTTGCGTGTGTGATCGTGCGTATATTTTTTTAGGGCGCACAATCCTGTGAACGAGATCCATATTACTTTTTTTTTCTGATTGATCAATAAGCAACAGACTTGATGACATGTGTTGTCTGTTTTTCTACAGATTTAGAGCGAGTTCTTTAGGTGCACTACTTGCAATGATCCACACGGTCACTGTCACGGGTTGTCAACAAGTAAACTCGTGTGGACAAGGTTGCGGGTGCCAATCTATGGACTGGCTCCCTTGTGGTTGAGTTAAGGTGTGATCGCCTTGGCTGCATTTGCACGGACGGCACGGACATATCCTATCGGAGAGGATTTGGTGGCGATATCTGTCGTGCCTTGGGCAAAACTGACAACCCATGCGCTGATCATATCGCCAGCATACGGAGACGAGGACCAATACATTGGCCCCGAAGAGTCAGCAGGAGTGTCTGGAAACAATGCAATATTTAGACTCGGTATTGCACAGCGAGGCTCACGTAATGTGAGCAGCTCTTTAATATTGGGGAGACGATAATCACCTCCAACATCTTTAGCGTGTACCAGTGCCTCTGACCACGTCTGTAGCGTCGCTGTACCCGTACAGGTTTTGCTGGTGTTGTTCCATTGCTGGCCAACGCTACAACGCTGCCAAACTAAATCGGTAAACAGATCTTGTACTTCTGCACCATTAGAGCCTGCTACGACCCGAAATCGTTGGTCAGGCGCGCCTTCAGAAATATTGGTATTACATTGCTGTGCAGCCGACACAGCCATTGAGGTGCAGCTTGCCGCAAAGAGCAGTGCCAATATACGGTGATTCATGATCAATATCCTTGGGTTCATGCGGTTATCGAACAGCGCGAATGGCATATGCGGTGATTTTAGGGCGAACGACACTGCGACCCGTCGTATAGTCAACGCCCCATGCCTGCTCAATATGGCTAGCATTGGTACTTTGTGACCAATAGGGTGCTTGTTGCACACCACCCTGAAACACGTCACGAATAGCCGCTTGGTTATTGGCACGACTAAAATCAACCAAGTGCTCGAGTTCACTAATGGCTGGCATACGCCAATCGTTATAACCACAGTAGACCGCTGCATTTAAGGTGGCGATATAGGTGTCTGTATTGCATTTAGCTGGCTCTACACCTGCACATGTTGCCCCCCCTACACTGCCTTCAGCTTCTGGTTTTTTAGGGGAAGTCCCTCCGCCATTGTAGAGGCCACTGGTATTAAACCATGTGTAAGTCCAGCCTTTATCACGCAAGCCACCATCATTGGTTTTTTGTTCCCAAATAAGCCCTGTCACACTGTCTTTAATGCATTTTTGGGAATCAGGAATGGTGGTACCCGTCGCTGGTGTGATATTGGTCACTAAGCTATAGTTCACCACAGTGCCTCGTTTGAGTTCTCCATCTTGTCCTAAACCCAATAGGCTGCCAAGGTCTTCGGCACGGCACATTAGGCCATTTTCAGTGGCTGTTGCACAGGTGGTGATACCCGTTGCAAATAGTTTAGTGGGTAACGTTAAAAATGAAGTGATCGTAATGTCTTTTGTCGCGACTACAGCACCATCTGCATCAAGCACTGTTAACGGATGAACACCCACATCGTTGGGGACACACGTAAACCGAATCTGAGTAGACGACTGATCATTAATGGTGAGTTCCTGACAAACCGGAAATTGAATTTGGCTTGGAAATGATAAGTTTTGACCCAGTATGGTAAAACTTGTGGTTTGACGCACACTGGTTTGTAGTGGGCTAATACTTTGAATAGAGGCAGGCTGTTGGACGGTGATACTGCGACTCAGCAAAATATGTTGGTTGGCATCTTTAATCACCAACTGCTGCTCGCCTAGCGTGTTGGGTGTGCAGCTAAAGGTCAACATTTTACTGCTATTGGTGGTTAGAGCAGAGCCATCACAATGGGTCAAGCTGACCGAGACCCCTGTATTGAGACTCGCTCCTAAAATTTGGAATGTGGCAAGAGCGCCTAATCTGGCATGGTCAGGCGTGACAGCACTCACCAATGTTTGACGAGTCACGTTGATTTGACGTTGATACAGTACGACGCCTTCTGCATCTTTAAGCTGTAAAGTCTGCGCACCTGCTACTGTAGGTGTACAACTAAAGGTCACACGAGCAGCATGATGGGTTTGATTGGCCATGCCTTCGCAGCCATTTAAAGAAACATCAACGACACCATTGAGTTGGGCGCCAAGCACCTCAAAATGAGTGAGAATATCGACGATGGGTGTGTCTGGTAAGACCTGAGTGACTGTCACACCTGTAGGGGCTGTTTCACTACTCCCACCGCCACAGCCCACTAGGGCTATCGCACTCATGAGCAGGGTCGTTTTTAATAGGCCATCACGCCTTGTTATTGCCATGTCCTGCATCTCATGCTTTCCTCATCATAGAATTTAACAACCCTGTCATCGTCGTTGTGCAGCGTGTCACGCTCACACCCTCATTATCTCGCCCGTGTGCCAACACGCAAGGGCAATCACAATTTGCCCTTGCTAGACTCTAAGCGATTCCCTGCCATTGCGCCATGACTGCCACCAACGCAGTGGTCGCTTGGGCTAAGGCTTGCTCCCATTCGGTGGCCGCTTGGCCGTCTGCCCCGTCGGTAATGTATTTAATGCTGACCAAGGGCACAGCAAAATGTTGACACACGCGTGCCAGTGCATAGCCTTCCATGTCCACCACATCAAGGGCAAAATGTGGGTGGGGTCCGGTGACAAATTGGTCGCCGGTATAACACACGGCTTCTGGCAACGACAGCGCCTGCCATGACAGTGGTAACGGGGCATCAAGCTGGTTATAGGCCTCAAATGGCGTCTGACCCCATGCAAACCCCAACGCAGTCACGTCCATATCACGCTGAATAAACTGCGTACAGGCCACTACCGCACCGGTAGGGCGTTGATGCGCCCCTGCCGACCCCACATTAATCACGACATCTGGGCGGGACTGCGCCAAACGCGCCGTCAGATGCAAGGCGGCATTCACTTTGCCCACGCCGGTATACAGCACCTCAGCAAAACGGTCTAACGCGCCTGCCACGTTTTCAATCGGCAATGCCATAACGATGAGAATGTTCGGATATGGATGGCTCATGCGCTTAATACCCGATACGACGGCCATGCCAAATCACCGTGCAACGCAGGCAAATCTAACAACACCAATGACCCCAGCACGGTATGCCCTGCTCGTTGGCACAACGCACTTGCAGCGGCCAAGGTGCCACCCGTTGCCAAGACGTCATCGACCAGCAACACTTTTTTGGCACTTAGACCTGCATAAATTTCAAGGCAATCATTGCCGTACTCAAGTGCATACGCCTGTTGATGCACGGGCGGCGGGAGCTTGCCCGCTTTACGCAGCAACACCAGCCCTTTACCTAGTCGTCCGGCCAATATACTGGCAAACACAAAGCCACGCGCTTCAATGGCAACCAACACCTCAACCTGCGCCCATACCGTCGCCGGAACAGCCTCGATCAACGCATCGGTGACGTCGTTCACCTGTTCAACCAACAACGGGGTCAGGTCAAAAAACGAAATTCCCGCTTTGGGAAAATTTGGCACAGTACGAATCACCGACCAAAACGGGTGCATCTGGGGCTGAACAGTCATAGAGCTGACACTCGAAAACAGGCATGATCTGGCCGCTATCTTGGCATATTTAGGCTGTGCAGGCGCAACAGACCGGTGCTTGTCAGGCAAAAGCTGTCAATGCTAGGATGATTTTTTTGACAACCATTATTGTCACTTTATAGGAAGAAACCCCATGCGAAACACCCAACGCGTCCATGTTGTGCAAGAATTCAACGCGCCGATTGAGGCCGTCTTTGCCACATTGAGCGAGCACGAAAACCTCAATCAGATTTTTTTCCCTGCCAAAATCACCCGTCTGACCGACGGCCAAGGCGCACGCAATGGTGTGGGTTCATCGCGCAAGATGTCCATTCCACTGGCACCTTCGTTTGTTGAAACCAACACGGTGTATGACGAAAACCAACGCATTGAATATAAAATCACCAGCGGCATCTCGCCGATCAAAGACCATTTGGGCGTGATGCAATTCACCGACTTGGGTGGCCGTACCCGCTTGGAATACACCATCACTTTTAAAGGTCGCCTGCCGTTGGTGGGTCCCTTGGTCAAGCTGGCCTTGCAAGATGGCGTGAGCCGTGGACTCAAAAAACTGCGTTTCTAAGCAGTAAAATCTTCCAACGTTGATGACCTTGTCGTCCGCAGCTGCCCTGCTGCGGACGACCGCATGGCGTGGTTTTTAATCCCCGCTTAGCGCCTTGGGTGCGGCAGCCTGAGCGAGCGCGGTTGCCAACCGTTGGCCGAAGGCAGCGTCACAACGGCCAAACAGTTCGACCATTTTGTCTTGAATATCAGGCCGAGCCTGCTTCAAGCTACCGGTGATATTGTCCACCAAACGGCCTTGTGCGCCCGCATCCATCAACCGATACAAATCACCCGCTTGCTGATAATGATCGTCTTGTTCGCGGTGGTCATACCAAAACAACTCGCCATCGCTGGGCATGGGCGACCGCTTGGCCAGCAAACTGCGGTCTTCTTTGGGCGTGTTAGGGTCGCTGTTTGGCTCGTAGTTGGGCGCACGGCCGCCATTGGCGTCAAAGCGCATCGCGCCATCACTTTGGTAGTTGTGCACCGGACAGCGCGGCGCATTGATCGGCAATAAATGGCTGTTGGTGCCAACGCGATAACGATGCGCATCTTGGTAGGCAAATAAACGGGCTTGCAACATTCGGTCAGGCGAAAACCCCAAACCCGACACAATATTGTTGGGCGAAAACGCCGATTGCTCCACTTCTGCAAAATAGTTTTCGACATTACGATTGAGCTCAAGCTGCCCTACTTCGATCAGGGGAAAATCACCATGCGGCCAGACTTTGGTCAAATCAAAGGGATCAAACGGAAACGCTTGCGCCTGTGCATCGGTCATGATTTGTACATACGCCGTCCAACTCGGATAGTCGCCATCTTCAATACAGCGAAACAGGTCTTCGGTGGCGTAATTAGGGTTTTTGCCCGCCATCTCAATGGCTTCAGCGTCGTTAAAGTTTTGAATGCCTTGATTGGTTTTAAAATGCCATTTGCACCACACCCGCTGGCCGTCTGCATTCAGCAAACTAAAGGTATGTGAACCAAACCCGTGCATAAACCGAGACGCTTTGGGCGTGCCACGGTCAGAATATAAAATCACCACCTGATGCAGGGCTTCAGGCGACAAGCTCCAAAAGTCCCAACGGGGATTTTGGTCTGGCAAGTGACTGCGTGGACAGCGCTTTTGCGTATGAATAAAGTCTGGAAACTTGAGGCCATCTCGAATAAAAAATACCGGTGTATTGTTGCCCACCAAGTCCCAATTGCCGTCTTCGGTATAAAACTTGATCGAAAACCCACGCGGGTCACGCGCACTATCTGCCGATCCCGACTCACCACCCACCGTCGAAAACCGCACAAATACTGGTGTTTGCTGGCCAATCTTGGACAATAAATGGGCGCAGGTATACTGCGTCAGGTCATGGGTCACAGTAAACGTGCCATGTGCGGCATGGCCTTTGGCATGAACCACCCGCTCTGGAATGCGCTCACGGTTAAATTGCTGGTGTTTTTCAATCAAATGAAAATCTTGTAGGCCAATAATGCCGTGACGACCGGCAGTCATCGAGTTTTGGTTATCCGCCACGACTGCACCCGCCGACGTGGTCAGACGTTTGGGCTGGTTGGCGTCTGGTACAACAAGCGGCTGATCGCTGATATGCGTGGAGGTCATGGTTCAAGTACTCAGGTGTGGAAGACAAATACGTCACCAACAGACCGTTGGCACGCCGGTGGCAAGGGTTGTACCACGCGCTCAAAGCGCCTTGATTCAATCCTCACATAGCCCCCACATAGGCGCTGCACAGACTTACAGGATCGACGGGTACGTGAGGGTTCAATCTGTTTTTTGACTTAAAATGTGTCCGTCGTCTGTGATCACTCTTATCATCGAATAAAACTATAATGACGATCAAAACAAACGGTTTGTCTGATCATAAAAACCTCGCGATACTCTATTCATGGCACAGCATCTTGCTTTAGGTTAAGCCCTGACAGGATGTTCATTTTGAATTGATCTAGCCCACTGCGAGGATGTTCACATGAGTATGCAAAACCCTGAGTCAGTCACCATTGCCAACCTTGAAGCCGCTTTTGCTGGCGAGTCGATGGCACACATCAAATATCGTTATTTTGCCAAACTGGCACGCGAGATGGGCGACGACGCCACCGCCAAAATCTTTGAAGACACCGCTGCACAAGAAGTGATGCACGCATTTGGTCACTTAGATTTGCTCTATCCAAAAGCGTTAATGACCCCAGCCAAAGCCCTTGAAATTGCCATTGAAGGTGAGACATACGAGTACACCGAGATGTACCCCAAGTTTCGGCATTTGGCGGTTGAAGAAGGCAATGCGGCGGCTGTTGCCGAGTACGACGAACAGATTGAAGAATCACGGGTTCATGCCGATCAGTTTAAAGCGGTGCTGGAAAAAGCAGCAAAACGCTTTGCCGCATTAACCAGCGTCGAGAAGCGTCACGCCAACCACTATCAGGTTGCCCTTGATGCGGTCAATGCTCGGACCTAATCAGTCCTTGTCTTGAACACAGCAAAAGCGCCATCGTCTTGATGGGAAATACGTTATATTCTGGCGTTTCCCGCAGGTCTGGTGGATTTTTTCAGGTTTTATCTGCCCGACTCAAGTGGCACAATATACTGTAGGTAGCCGCGCCTGTCGCAGGCTTGACCCAACGCTCTGGAGTGGTTTATGAAAAAGTATCAATGCATTGTCTGTGGCTGGATCTATGACGAAGCCGAAGGCTGGCCTCAAGATGGCATTAAAGCCGGTACCAAATGGGAAGATATTCCTGATGACTGGACCTGCCCTGATTGCGGCGTATCCAAAGCTGACTTTGAAATGATCGAAGTCTAATTGTTGTTAGACCGCATCATTTGACCACGCCATATCTGCATGTCGTGGTCGTCTGATTCAGGCTGGTCAAGTGATCCTTGCCAGCCTGAATGTTTTCTAAGACCCCAACCGGTCTTTTTTTTTAGACACGAGATCTCATACATGAACCCCATCGTTATCATCGGCTCCGGTATGGCGGGCTACACCCTCGCCCGTGAATTTCGCAAACTCTCACCAGACACCCCACTGATGATCATCACCGCCGATGATGCGGTGAACTACGCCAAACCCACGCTGTCTAATGCGCTGGTGGGCAACAAGCACCCCGACCAAATTGGCTTGGGCGACCTTGCCAAAATGAGCGACACCCTCAAGCTCAACATTTTAGCGCACACCACTGTCAGTGCCATTGATGCCGCCGCGCAAACCCTCACGCTCAACCATGCCGACGGTCAAACCGTACAACCTTACAACCAATTGGTGTTGGCGGTGGGTGCAAGTCCAATTCGCCTACCCATTGCAGGCGATGGCGCAGCCGATGTGCATGTGGTCAACTCGCTGGCTGACTACCGCCAGTTTCGCGCACAACTGTCGGTCAAAGCCGACAAGCGCGTGTTGCTGATTGGCGCAGGCTTGATTGGCTGCGAATTTGCCAATGACCTCAAAGCCACCGGCCATGACGTGACGGTGGTGGACTTGGCACCTCGTCCGTTGGGTCGGCTATTGCCTGCCGATACCGCCAGCGCCTTCCAAACCGGTTTGGAAGCGGCCGGTATTCGCTTTGCGTTGGGTACAACCGTGCAGTCGATTGACCGTGTCGGGGCAGACTACGCGGTCACATTGGCCGATGGTCAAACGATTGTGGTCGACATTGTGTTGTCGGCGATTGGCCTGCGCCCCAACCTTGAATTGGCGCAAGCCGCTGGCCTTGACACCTCACGCGGGGTGGTGGTCAACCAACAGCTCAACAGTAACCTTGCCCATATTTATGCGCTGGGCGACTGTGCCGAAGTCAACGGTCACCTGTTGCCCTACGTCATGCCGATCATGCAACAAGCGCGTGCCTTGGCCAAAACCCTCAGTGGCGACTGCACTGCGGTACATTATCCGGCCATGCCCGTAGCGGTTAAAACACCGGCGGCACCGCTGACCGTGTTACCCGCCCCTGTCGATGTGGCCGTGACGTGGTCAAGTGAAACCTTTGACGACGGCATGATTGCCAAAGCCACTGATGACGCCGGCGTGCTGCGTGGTTTTGTTCTGCTGGGTGCGACTGCGGGCAAACAACGCATGGCCTTAACCAAGCTCGTCCCCGACTTAATGCCTGTGCTGTAAGTCATCACGGACGATGTTGGCAGCAGGATGATTGACATCCCGCTGCCAACGCGTCCGCAGTCACCAGACGGGTCTTTCCCATCATGGCACTGGTAATTTCAAAAAAACCGATTAAGATAGCAAAACTGACAATAACTCATGTCAACACTTCATCCGTCGTGGAGCCTCCCCCAATGAACGCCTTGACCCTGACCCCATCGACCTATGCGTCGTTTATGCATGCTGGTGACATTGACGCCAACGGCCTGCGCTTTCATTTTGAAGTGGGCGGTCCTAGCGATGGCCCAACCGTGCTGTTGATCATGGGCTTGGGCGCACAAATGCTGCTGTGGACCGAAGCCTTTTGTGCTGGATTAATTGAGCAAGGGTTTCGGGTGATTCGTTTTGACAACCGCGACATCGGTTTGTCCAGCAAGATTCGGCACAAAGGCCCACGCATGAACACCCTCAAAATGATGGGTCGCTTTACCTTGGGGCTTAAAAACGAAGGCTCACCGTATACCTTGGTGGACATGGCCGAAGACGCCAGCCACCTGATCACCGCGCTTGGCCTGCCCGCCGTGCATGTGATTGGTGCATCCATGGGCGGCATGATCGCGCAAATTTTGGCCGCGACACATCCTGACCAAGTCAAAAGCCTCAACCTGCTGTTTACCAGCAACAACCGCGCATTACTTCAGCCACCGGGTTTTAAGCAAATCAAAGCCTTGATTGGGCGTCCTGCGGCATTGGACGAAGACACCATGGTCAACCACTCGGCCAATGTGTTTCGTACCATCGGCACGCCTGCCCATATGGACATGGAAAAAACCCGTCAGTTTACCCGCCTGCTGTACCGCCGCAGCTTTAGCCCTGCCGGTGTGGTGCAACAATACATGGCGATTTTGTGCACTGGCTCGCTGACCGGCTATGACAAACAGATTAAAGCATCGACCTTGGTGGTGCATGGTAGCGAAGACCGACTGATTCCACCGTCACATGGCCGTGCGGTCAAAAAAGCCATTCGCGGCGCACGCTTTGAATTGATGGACGGCATGGGGCATGACATTCCAGATGCCTACGCCCCCAAGCTGGCACAAGTTTTTGGCCAACACATCAGCGCAAACGGATAAGTTATGGCCGGTCTGCCCTCTTTACGCCAGTTGTCTTACTTAGTCACACTGGCCGAAACCCTGCACTTTACCGAAGCAGCACGGCGCAGCTTTGTCACCCAATCCACCTTGTCGGGCGGCATCATGGAGCTAGAACGCATGCTCGGTGGGGCGTTGGTGGAACGCAGCCGCCAAAACGTCCGGCTCACGCCATTGGGTGAACAGGTGGTCGCCCGCGCCCGCCTGATGCTAGCCGATGCCAACGATTTGATGCGACTGTCACGAGAAATGGGCGAACCCTTCACTGGTGACTTGCATTTGGGGATTATTCCCACCATTGCACCGTTTATGCTGGCACCCCTGTTAGATGCAGTGCGGCAACAAATGCCGCGTCTGACCCTGCACTTGCATGAAGTCCAAAGCCAAACGGCCATCGAACAACTCGAAGACAGCACGCTGGATATGGTGCTGTTGGCCTTGCCATTTGCAGTTGAAAACCTACACGTTCAAGCCATCCATAACGAGCCACTGTATTTGGTCTGCCACAGCGACGATACACTGGCACAACAGACCTACAGCCTTGATGACCTGCCACTAGACCGGTTATTGCTATTAGAAGAAGGCCATTGTCTGCGTGAACACGCGTTAAGCGCCTGTGCCTTGGGCGACCGTGCCAGCACGGCATCGGGCTTGACGGCCTCAAGCCTACCCACCTTAATGCAATTGGTTCGAGCGCAATTGGGCTTTACCTTACTGCCAGAAATGGCCGTGACCTCAGGGTTTTTAATGGCCAATCCGCAATTGGTCGCGCGGCCATTGATCCAGCCGCCCACCCGCACACTGGCCTTGCTGACCCGCAAAAGCAGCACCCAAATGGCCGAATTTTCTCGGCTAGCGCAACTGCTACAACAGATAGTCACCACGGCGGCCTAACCCCCATGGCCGCCCATAAAAAAGCCCAATCATCTGACGTATTGGGCTTTTTTTTGCACTGACAGGCAGGCCTGACCGCTTAAGGCGCGATCACAGACGTTGCTTGCACCACAGTAGGCAACTGTAAATCACGCCGCATTTGCTCAACCGGTAAATGCCGAATGCGATGCACCAGATTGACCCAAACCGGATGGTAGCCAAAGCCGCCTTCTTTCATTTCTGCCAATGCCGCATCAGCAGACCAGCCCTGTACCACCATCCGATACGCCGCCACCATCGTCCCTGTTCGGTCTGCCCCATGTCGACAATGCACCAACAGCGGCTGTCGTTTGGGGTCCGTCGCGACCCGCAAAAATGCTAACACCTGCGCATTGCTAACGTCCCACGTATCCAAGGGTAGCTCGACCAATTTCACCTGACTGTCTGGCGTATTTAACACCCGATCAGTCAAAGTGGTGCGCAACGACACCACCGTTGCAAACGGCTGACCACTTGCTGTGAGGATTTGACCCGCCATCAATTGTGCCAATGCCTGTGCTGATGGCTGCTCAGCACGATACACATGCGCATCCACCTGATAGACGTTATTTAATGTCACCATCTGATGCACTGGCAATGCCCATGTTGATGGGCGTTCGGCCAGCGGACGTGCCGAATGCACCATGCAGCCGCTACTGCTTAGGCTAAAAACCAGCACAGCAGCGACTCCCCAACGGGGATGTTGAACACGTTTGACCATCAGATGCCCACCGTTATCGGGTTAATTTGTCTAATAAAATTTGTTGTGCCATATGCGGGGCTTCACCGTCAGCAGCCACCACCCGATGCCAACTGCCATCCGCATGTAGCTCCCATGCCTGTTGATTGTCTTGCAAATAGTTTAACAAGCCTTGCTGATAGACCCGTTTGCGCAAGCTAGGCGACTCAAAGGCAAAACAAGTCTCCACCCGCGAAAACAAATTGCGATCCATCCAATCGGCGCTTGCCCCATACAACCGTGGCTCGCCTGCATTGGCAAAATAATACACACGGGTATGCTCTAAAAACCGCCCAATAATACAGCGCACCCGAATGTTCTCGGACAGCCCTACCAATGCCGGACGCAAGCAACACATTGAGCGCACAATCAGGTCAATTTGTACACCCGCTTGGGATGCCCGATACAACGCATCAATCAATTGACGCTCGGTCAAAGCATTGACCTTAATGATAATTTGTGCAGGCTTGCCTTCTTTGGCATGGCGAATTTCATCTTCAATAAAGCCCATCAAACCGTCATGCAAGGTAAACGGCGCGTGCAACAGTTTTTTCAGTTTGGCCGCTTTACCCATGCCTGTGAGTTCTTGAAAAATTTTATGCACGTCTTCGCACAGTTCAGGCTCGCACGACAACAAGCCATAGTCGGTATACATCCGTGCATTACCGGCATGATAATTGCCCGTTCCTAAATGGATATAACGATGTAGTTTGTCTTGCTCACGGCGAACCACCAAAATCATTTTGGCGTGGGTTTTGTAGCCCACAATGCCATACACCACCACAGCGCCTGCTTCTTGCAGCAGGTTAGCCACCTCGATGTTGGATTCCTCATCAAAACGCGCGCGTAGCTCAATAATGGCAGTCACTTCTTTGCCATTGCGGGCAGCCTCAGCCAAGGCATGAACAATCTCAGAATCTGCCCCCGACCGATACAAGGTTTGTTTAATTGCCAATACCTGTGGATCACGCGCCGCTTCCCGCAAAAAGCTAATCACGGGTGCAAACGAATCAAACGGGTGATGCAGCAAAATATCTTGCTTTTTCATTGCTTTAAAGATGTTTTCGCTTTTTTGTAGTACGCTTGGAATCGTCGGCACAAACGGTTTATAGCGTAAGGTTGGCCGATTAAAATTAGACAGCAGACGCGCCAAATTGACCGGCCCATTGACCCGATAGAGTTGATCAGGCTGAAGTTTAAAGCGTCGCAGTAGGTAATCGACAATATGAGCAGGACAGTTATCGGTCACTTCCAAGCGCACCGCCCGACCAAAACGCCGTGACGACAACTCGCCTTTGAGTGCTTTGGCAAGGTCATCGACGTCTTCGTCTAACTCCATGTCAGCATTGCGCGTCACACGGAATTGATACACACCCGTCGCGGTCATACCAGGGAATAATTCGCTGACATGCTCATGAATAATCGCTGACAACATGACGTGGTGTTCAAAACCACCAGTCAAATGATCAGGCAATC
>JBEANQ010000053.1:0-14073 GCA_041165345.1 Pseudomonadota bacterium | reverse complement strand
GTCTACGCGGTTTTTGACCGTGATGACCACGACAGTTATCACGAGGCTCTTGCACTGGCTGCGTCGCTGGATGGCAAGCTCAAGAACGACGCCAAGCAGCTGATCTGTTTTCAGGCCATTGCATCTGTGCCCAGTTTCGAGCTGTGGCTGCTGCTCCACTACGAAGACATCCAAGCTCCGCTGCATCGCAATGAAGTGATGCACCGTCTCAAGCTGCACATTCCGGGCTACGACAAAGGCGCAGGCAACGCATTCGCAATCACAGGCGAACATCTGGCCGTTGCCACCCAGCGTGCTGAAGCGCTGGCGGGGCGCTTCAGTGCGCAAACCGAACCAGAGCCGTTCACTGCCATCGTAGAACTGGTGAAACTGCTGACGACGCTGCGCGGCTAATGCCTTCGGCAGAGCCTCTTCCCCAAAGCTCGGGGCAAGCCACGCGTAACCCGATCCCGCCAATTGATGGCAGTTTGGCGGTCGATCAGCCTTGATCCGCATTTTCGTCATATTTATGCAAATAACGAATAAACGGAACATGCATGCGGCCTGTATACGCGCCGCGTATTCTGTTTTTTGGCACATGCGCCAACTGCCGTTCAATCACATCCTCATGCCACAGCCGTGACTCGTTTGCCGCAGTACTAAACACAGATCGGAAGCCATGTGTCGTCATGCGCCCGCCATAGCCTGCCCGCTTGATTGTCATCAGCACACTGGCAGATGTCATTGGTTTTGTTGGCATTGAACGATGTGGGAATAATAAATCACTGCGATGCACCAAGCGCAGCTGCTGGAGATGATCGATTGCCAGCGCACATAGCGGCACCCTGTGCAGCAGTCCATTTTTCATGCGCTCAGTGGGGATGTCCCATACCTTTTGATCCAGATCGAACTCAATCCAGCGGGACTCGAGCAGCTCATTGATGCGCACATCCAATGATGCACGCACATTTTTACAGTGTTTCTCGCTCTTCCAAACCTCATATGTCCGAGCCAAACACTTTTCAGCAACTTCAAAAAACATAGGTGCTGGCGGCTTATCAGCAACGGTCTTTTTTGCAGATTCCTTTCATTTTTCAGTTCTGCGACTTGTATACCTCTAACACCCACTGCAGGGTAAATACCGACTGACTTTGTCATGTCGTGGCCATATTGTTTGACGCGCCAAACCCAGTACTTCGACCCGCTCGGATGTACTAGCAACGATAGTCCACCACCATCAGTCAACTTGTACTGCTTGTCTTTAGGCTGCGCATTTTTGCACTGAATATCTGTAAGCGGCATAACGTGTGGGTAAAACCTAGAAATTTACCCATGCTTTTACTAGTTTTACCATCGGCTGAATACGGAAAGATACGGAAGAATCTGGAAAGATGAAGGCATTAAAAAAGCCCAAAACCTTTAGGATTCTGGGCTTTAGAACCAAATACGGAAGTATTTGGAAAGCAAGATGGTGGAGATGGCGGGAGTCGAACCCGCGTCCGCCAGCACTACGCTCGAGAGTCTACATGCTTAGTTATCGTCTATTGATTTAACCGCTCACAGCCCAACGAACAGGACGTGAGAAGCGATTCCCTAGATTTGATACCTTGCCACGGGACAGGACACGGTACGGTTCTGTGTGCGTGCGCAACGTCCGGCTCAATCGTCCACAGACAAATGATTGGGCGGGAAAGCAGCCCTTAGGCTGCTAGTGCGTAGGTTTCGTCGTTTGCGACTAAAAAATGCAAATTTGATTAACGAGAGAAAATGCGCTCTCGGCATGCATCATAGAGTTTCATCACCAGCGTCGAAGCCAGAACATCCCCAATGATATTGCCTGTGGGTATGGTACCCAACCGTTGCTGAGGCAAACCTTCAGCAAGTGCCAAGTATAGCATATTCTGTACAACAGGCTACTTCGGCTACAACTTGCAACATAATCGGGGGCTTAAACAGCCTTTTTTGCATGACTGTCGCGACTACCACCCCCTAGCCCCTCCCTGTTAGAGTGCACGCAAATAGAACCGGCCAACTCTAGGAAGGCACACATGACGTATTTATTGGCCCTTGATCAAGGGACCACTTCAAGCCGCGCAATCGTTTTTGATGAACGTGGCAACCCTTGCGGTAGCGCTCAACGCGAAATCCAACTGCTGACCCCACAACCGAGTTGGGTCGAACAAAATGCCCTTGAGCTATGGAACACCCAAATCGGTGTTGCACAGCAAGCGATTGCGGGAGCTGGGTTATTAGCCCAAGACATTGCGGCCATTGGCCTGACCAACCAACGTGAAACTACGATTGTCTGGAATCGTCACACCGGACAACCAATTGCGCCTGCCATTGTGTGGCAAGACCGTCGCACAGCGTCATGGTGTGAGCAACTGCGTCATGCAGGCCACGAAGCACTGATTAGCCAAAAAACCGGCCTACGCCTAGACCCGTACTTTAGCGCGGGCAAACTGGTGTGGTTGTTGGATCATATCCCCAATGCGCGGCGGGATGCCGAACGCGGTGATTTGGCCTTTGGGACGGTAGATAGTTGGCTGATTTGGAACCTGACGCGGGGCGAGCGCCATGTGATTGATGTGAGTAACGCCTCACGCACGTTGTTGCTTAACATTAAAACCGGTCAATGGGATGCGGATTTGTTGGCGCTATTTGATATTCCCTCTGCGTTATTACCTGACGTGGTGTCATCTGGCTCTGCGTTAGGAGAAACCGCAGATGGTCTATTGGGACGGCGTATTCCGCTGTCTGCGGCGATGGGCGATCAGCAAGCGGCATTGTTTGGGCAAGGTTGCCATCATTCTGGCATGGCCAAAAACACCTATGGCACGGGTTGTTTTATGCTGATGAACACCGGCGATACCTTGCGACATAGTCATCATCAATTGCTGTCCACCATCGGCTGGAAAATCGGCCAACATCCGACACAGTATGCACTTGAAGGCAGTGTGTTTATGGCGGGCGCGATTGTGCAATGGCTGCGGGATGGTTTGGGGATTATTCAGCACAGTGCCGACGTTGAAACCTTGGCCTGCGAAGTCGAGACCAGCGAAGGCGTGGTTTTGGTCCCTGCCTTTACCGGATTAGGCGCACCCTATTGGGACACCGAAGCACGCGGCATGTTAACTGGCATGACCCGTGGCACCCACAAAGCCCACATTGCCCGCGCAGCGTTAGAGGCGATTGCGTTTCAGGTGGCCGATGTGTTGACCGCCATGCAGCAAGATGCGCCCGTTCCGTTGACGGAATTGCGGGTGGATGGCGGTGCCAGTGGCAATGATATGTTGATGCAGTTTCAGGCAGATTTGCTGGGCGTTCCGGTATTGCGCCCCATGGTACGAGAGACCACTGCGCTAGGTGCGGCCCTGATGGCTGGGTTAGGTGCGGGGGTGTTTTCGTCTACTCAAGACCTACAACGCATGTGGCAGTTAGACCGAGCCTTTGAACCCCACATGTCTGTTGATGAGCGACATGCTCATTTGGCACGCTGGCACACTGCGGTTGCACGGGCGCGGCATTGATCTCACCCCTTCTGCAAAACACAAAGGCGCATGAATGCGCCTTTGTTTTGAACACGGTTCGCCTTACAGGCCAATCACCACAGTGCTGCCGCTGTACACCACACGGCTACTGTAGGACGCACCCGCAGCATTGGTGCCACTAAACGTACCTATTTTGCCGTTGAAGTCACATTGACGAATAGTGCCCGTCACCGCCAGTGTGTTTTTGAGGTAGTTGCTATAGCAAAAGCCAATCTTGCTTAAGGGTTTACCAACGCGCTGTGCGGTCAATACGGTATCTTGGCCTAAAATGGTGGTGGTGAATGTGCGGGTATAGTTGCCCAACAAAATGACCGGCAGACCTAGTGCTGTATTGACGTTAAAGCTCAAATTAAACTTGGTTGGGTCTACCACACTGCTCCAGACCAAGGTTTGACCCAACAGTTTATAGCTGGCATTACACACCAACACCCCACAACTGACATCGACACTGACGTTGTCCAGCAGAAGATCAAACACATCGCCAGCAACCGGACTAAACGAGACGGTAAACACGTTTAAAGATTTGATTTGCTCGGTGGTCAGTCCCAAACGGATCATTTCACTGTTTAAGTTAAACACCACTTGGGTGGCGGCTTTGAGCATGGCATCGTCATTGACAATCGCCGGACGCTTTGCCCAATTGTTAAATAAGGTCTCAAGATTGACATTGGCGGTGGCATTTAACACGGCCGCTGTGGTCAGTTGAGTAATGTTAATTTGCCCATCAACCGATGCACTGGCCGCATACGAATACAGCGTGGCGCTTGCATCAGCGCTGTAGGCCTTAATCAAGTACGGCGCACCGGCTGGCAAGGTCACGCTAAAGCTACCATCAACCGCAATGTCCACCGGCGCAGACACGTCCCCTTGGGCATTGACGGCAACGACTTTACCCACAAACGGTTTACCGGTGGCAGCAACCCCGTTTAAGGTTTGCGTTTGGCTGGGCGTGGTTTGGCTGGTGGTGGTGTCAGATCCCCCACCACAACCGGTCAGCAACACGGGAGTCAAGGCACAAGCGGCCAAAAGAAGCGTGGTGGAAAACACCGAATTTTTTGTCATGAAAAAAAACCTTATTGAGTGTGAGATACAACGAGCATCGAGGAGGGACACTCGCGAACCGACATTCATTTTAAAAGCAGATCATCTAAAATAGTGTGCAAAAGTCGTTGATTATTCTGATCACAACGCCAAACCCATCACAAAATAGGCTGTGTAGCGCGCTCTAAATCCAACAAAAAAATCAGTGCAGCGGCGGCCGTGTTGCCGCACATCTCAACAGACGGTTGTAGCGACCCGCACACTGCGGGTCGATCAGGATGACCAAAAATCAAACATTGATTAAGGTCACTCAATTGAACACAACGCACCCCTGCGGGCTTGCCTTGTGGCATGTCAGGAATGGGACTGCTAATACTCGGCGCAATACAACATGCACCACACTGCGCACGACATTCCATCACAGCAACACTCAGTCAGCGTTTTAATAGGCGTACGAGGCAATGCCGGTGGCAATATGGCGGCCTTCGTCGTTGTGTAAATCCATGCGCATGGTGCAGCCTTTACGTCCCATGCGCAAGACCGAGGCGGTGGCCACAAACCATTGGCCGCGACCCGGTGACAAATAGTCAATCCGCATATCGACGGTGGCCAAGCGGCTGGCTTTTTTCATTTGTTCGCTACGCTCGCCGTCATTGCGCCGGTAAATTTCGCCCATCGCCACAACACCCCCAATGCTGTCGAGCAAGGTTGCGGCCACGCCACCATGTAAAATTCTAAAGGCCACATTGCCAACCAAATGTGCAGCCATGTCCATATGGCCTTCGATTTGGCCATTGACCACCCGCATGTGCATACCACTATGCGCCATAAAGGGAGAGTGATTAAACGCCTGACTTAAGCGTTGCAAGATGGCGTCATGACCCAGCGTAAAAGCCTGCGCCATACTGCCGGTCCAGCCGTCATCGCTGTGTTCAACGGGTGGTGTGGATAGATTTGTCGACACGCCTGCCTCATCAATCATGCGTTTTTCCTCTCAACATTCTAGAATGGCGGCCATCTTAGCGTTGACGGGAAAATTTGACATGACTGATGTGTTCAATCGTGCGGCATATCCAGCCACTCGGATGCGCCGCCTCCGTCGCCATGACAACGTTCGCAGTATGGTGAGCGAGACGATTTTACTGCCTCAACACCTGATTGCACCGGTATTTGTGATCGAGGGTCAGCAACAGCGTCAACCCATTGCCAGCATGCCAGATGTTGAGCGTTTGTCGATTGATCTATTGCTCAAACATGCTGAACATTTGCTGTCATTAGGCGTGAGTAAAATGGCGCTGTTTCCGGTCACGCCACAATCTGACAAAAGCCCCACGGCTGACGCTGCGTGGCGTCCTGATGGCCTTGCACAAACAGCCATTCGCACGCTCAAGCGTGAGTTTCCAGACATGGTATTGATCAGTGATGTGGCCTTAGACCCCTACACCAGCAATGGTCAAGATGGCCTGACCGATGACAGCGGTTATGTGGTCAATGACCCGACGGTTGAGGCACTGGTCAAACAGGCGTTAAGCCACGCTGAAGCGGGTGTCGATATTGTGGCACCGAGCGACATGATGGATGGCCGCGTTGGGGTGATTCGGCAAGCGCTAGAACAGCAAGGTTTTGTGCATACCGCGATTATGTCGTATGCCGCCAAGTATGCGTCGGCCTATTACGGACCGTTTCGTGATGCCGTGGGCAGTGCGAGCAATCTCAAAGGTGGGCACAAAAAGCACTACCAAATGGACAGTGGCAACCGTTTAGAAGCCCTTCACGAAGTGGCACTCGATTTGCAAGAAGGTGCAGACATGGTGATGGTCAAACCCGGCCAGCCATACCTTGATTTGGTGCGGGAGGTCAAAGATACCTTTGGCGTACCCACCTTTGTGTATCAGGTCAGTGGCGAATATGCCATGCACCAAGCCGCGATTCAAAACGGCTGGCTGTCAAAAGCGGTGATCTTAGAATCGCTGCTCGGCCTGCGGCGTGGCGGTGCCGATGGCATCCTCACCTACTATGCTGCCGATGCTGCACGGATGCTGCGTGAACAACTCGGCATTTAATTGAAAGCGTTTGAACATTAACTGTTCATGTGTGCTTTACAGTGGGACTGCGCTCTGGCACAACACTGACCACCCAAATTGATTCGTGGATTGACACACCCATGCAAGTACTGATCGTTGGTGGTGGCGTGATTGGCTTGCTGTCCGCTTTAGAGTTAAGCCGTGCAGGCTGCCAAGTCACCGTCCTAGATAAAGCACAACATGGTCGAGCCGCGTCATGGGCAGGGGGCGGGATTTTGTCACCCCTCTACCCTTGGCGTTATATGGCTCCCGTCAATCAATTGGCAGGGCTAGCGCCCATGCTGTACAGCACACTGGCTATTGAGCTGCTAGAAGCGACTGGCATTGATATTGAAGTCCATCGCTGCGGCATGATGATTTTAGACACCGACGACAGTCGTGATGCCGTCAGTTGGTTTATGAACCAACCGGTCGAAGCACCCAACATGCTGGACGCTCAAGCCCTGCGCAGTACCAATCCGCGCTTGGCTCATCATCACCACCGTGCGTTGTGGTGTCCGAGCATGTCTAATTTACGCAATCCACACTTGATTAAAGCCCTGATCAAGCATTTGGAGCAACGGGGCGTCAAACTCGTGCGGAATACCCAAGTCATGAGCGTTGAGAAAAAAGACGCGCTCATTACAGCGGTCATTGACCAACACGGCACACGCTGGACCGCCGATCAATATGTGGTTGCCAGTGGTGCATGGTCGGGGCAATTGACTGATCTGGTGGGGGTTGATTTACCGGTTCAACCGGTCAAAGGGCAAATGATCTTGTACAAAACGCCGCCACGCTGGCTGCCTTGTATGGTGATGAATCGGGGCGTGTATTTGATTCCCCGTATTGACGGCCATGTGCTGTGTGGGTCAACCATCGAACAAACCGGTTTTGATGACCGCATTGACGATGCCGCTCAGCGACATTTGGCCGACCGTGCGATTGATATGGTGCCCGAGCTGGCCGGAATGGTGGTGCGGGATCAATGGGCGGGTCTGCGTCCTGCCGCCCCTAATGGTATTCCCTATATTGGCCGCGCCCCACACACCCACAACCTGTGGGTCAATGCAGGGCATTTTCGCAATGGTATTGTGTTAGCACCGGGTTCGGCGCGTATTTTGCGAGAGCAAATGCTGGGCCTGCGCACCACTGTGTCGGCATCGCCCTATCAGTTTAGCCAACAATTGCTGGTCAATATGGCCTAACACGCCACATTGACCGGTATGCGCCTAAGGCGTGGCTAGACCACGCAGGGTGTGCTGCAACTCGGGGGTGGAGGTTTCACCAACTAAGCGGCCAACGGCTTGACCCTGCACATAAAATAATAACGCAGGTGGGCCAAACAACTGCAAATAACTTAATGCGGCTTGGCTATGTACATCGGTGGTGGTGACATCAAGCTTGACCCGTGTCCAGCCCGACAACTCGGCAACCTGCTGTGACCCAAATAAATCACGCTCCATGATCTGACAACTCACACACCAATCGGCGGTCACATCCACCAATAAACGTGGTGTGCGCTGTTGCAATGCCTGTAGCTCGGCCACCTGATGAATCACTTGAATGGCTGGCTGGCTCATGCCCACAGAGGGCTGTGTGGTGGCAGGCAATAACGGCCGCCATGGGTCTTGCTGCCCTTGTGCCGCACCAACCAACAAAATAGCACTCCAGAGCGCCAACACCAGCGCCACGGCCTGACTAACCCATCTGCCCTTGCCTGCCCGTTGCCACATCCATGCGGCCAACAGCATGACCAAGACCGACCACGCCACCAACATCCAACTGCTGTCAAAGACACGACCCAACAACACCAAAGACACCCCCAACAACAAGAGGCCAAACCCTTGCCGCACCCAGTGCATCCAGTCGCCTGATTGGGGCAGCAACCGCCCTTCGGTCGCACCCAAAATCATCAGTGGGGTGCTCAGTCCTAGTCCCAACATAAACAACGCCGCCGCACCCAACAGGGGATCACCCACCGTTGACACCGACAACAAAACGCCCGTTAACGGCGCAGAGACGCACGGCGACACCACCAAGGCTGAAAAAAAGCCGGTCATCCAACTGCCCAACACCCGCCCTGCCTGATGCTCACCTTGACCTAACCGACCTAAACGCCCCATGGCTTGACTGACAAACGACGGCAAACGCAGCGGCAGCACATCAAAGGTATTGAGCGCCAAGAGCGCAAACAACGCCGCAAAGCCAATCAACACCGACGGCTGTTGCAATCCACCCACCACATTAAACTGACGGCCAAACATGGCCACCAATACCCCCAGCAACGCATAGCTTGACGCCACACCCACCGCATAAGCCGCCGACAACATTAAACCATGCCATGCCGAACGACGATGCTGCCGCGCCACCAAATTCGCCACGATAGGCAACATAGGCAACACACACGGGGTAAAGGCCAACGCCAAACCGGCCATAAACAACAAAAACAGCGCCGTTAATGGATGCTGCGCCAAATGAAACGGATCGGTATCGACCTGTAACGGCACAACAGCAGGAATCACTGGTGGGGTCTGAGGGGTCAGCACCTCCGATACAGGCAAAACGACACTCTGACGACTCGGCAACGTGCTGAGTTGCTCTGCTTGTGCTTGCTCAATGGTCGCCAACGGGACAGGCAACGGAATACGAATACTTTGTACGCCTGCCTGACGCTCTAAACGGGTGCGGGGATCATGCGCAACATCGGCCACGCTTGGCGTCACTACGCTGGCTTGTAGCCGCACCATGACGCGCTGCTCTTGTGGCGGGTAGCACAGCCCTGCTTTGGCACAGCCCTGATACCGCACCACCAACTCGCCTTGCCCCGTCACAGGCACACTCACCGTTACATCCTGATCAAACACCTTGACCTTGCCAAACTCGGGGTCATCTTCTTCAATCGGTGGATGACTGTATTGAGGGGCATCTACGGTTAAACCGGCGGCGGGTTGAAACTGAAAACGCGCCTGATACAGGTAATACCCAGCCGTCACCCCAAATGACAGGTGTAGCAACCCACCCTCTTGACGAGTATTCAAAACAAACGCTTGATCAACCGGCAAAAATTTAGGCGCACGACGTACCGTTGATGCCCCTTGATCGAACAAACCGCCCGCAAAAACATCACGGGGCGTTTCGGCATACACCACACTGGTCATCATGATCAAACCGATCACAACCCGATAGATCCACCCCATGTTTTTGCTATCCTTCAGACTCGATTCATGGTGCAACATGTCATCATCAATATCATGACGCACGAACCCGTTCACCAAACAATGCCGTTCCTACACGCACGAGGGTCGCGCCATGCGCAATCGCGGATTCCAAATCGGCAGACATTCCCATGCTGAGCGTGTCCCAATCATCAGGACAGGCATGATGACACCGCAACGCTTCAAACCACTGTTGAGTCTGTGCAAAAGCGGGGGTGCTGTCACGGGCAGGTATCACCATCAGGCCACGCAAGCGAATCTGGGGCAATTGGCTAATTTGTGCCACCAACTGTGGCAGCGCTGAGGGGTGACAACCACCTTTGGTCTCTTCATCATCGACATTGACTTGCAGGCACAGGTTTAGTGGTGGCTGGTCAAGGGGGCGTTGCGCCGATAATCGTTCAGCAATGACCTCTCGATCGACCCCATGCACCCATGCAAAACCTGCGGCCAAATCGCGGGTTTTATTGCGCTGAACCTGCCCAATAAAGTGCCACTCAATGGCCAAGTCCGCCAACGCCTGTTGCTTTAAAAGCGCCTCTTGTACATAGTTTTCACCAAACGCACGCTGGCCATCTGCATAGACCTGTCGAATGGCATCAACCGATTGATACTTCGAGACCGCCAACAACGTGACGCTGTTCACTGCCCGAGCGACCGCCTGACTCGCCTGCTGCATCCGGCTGAGAATCTGTTGGCGTTGCTGGCTTAAATCGGTCATGATTCGGCTCACTCATGTTCTTTAACCGGCCGGATTGCCGGAGGCAATAATCCCGCGGGCTGATCCCTAGCGGGACGCCGGACACCAATTGTATAGGGGTTTTGCATGGATATTACTGAACTATTGGCCTTCTCTGCCAAGAATGGCGCATCCGACTTACACTTGTCTGCCGGTCTGCCCCCCATGATTCGGGTCGATGGCGAAGTCCGTCGTATCAACCTCCCCGCGATGGAACATAAAGAAGTCCACCGGTTGGTGTACGACATCATGAACGACAAACAGCGCCGAGATTATGAAGAATTCTTGGAAACCGACTTCTCGTTTGAAGTCCCCGGCATTGCGCGTTTTCGGGTCAACGCCTTTAACCAAAACCGTGGCGCGGGTGCGGTATTTCGGACCATTCCCTCTAAAGTGCTGTCCATGGAAGACCTTGGCCTAGGCCAAGTGTTCAAAGACATTTGTGATATTCCACGCGGCATTGTGTTGGTCACTGGCCCGACGGGTTCGGGTAAATCTACCACCTTGGCGGCCATGCTGGACTACATCAACAACAGTCGATTTGACCATATTTTGACCGTTGAAGACCCCATCGAATTTGTCCATCAGTCAAAAAAATGCCTGATCAACCAGCGCGAAGTCCACCGTGACACGCACGGCTTTAACGAAGCCCTGCGCTCAGCACTGCGTGAAGATCCCGACATCATTCTGGTGGGCGAGATGCGCGACCTTGAGACCATTCGCTTGGCGCTGACCGCCGCCGAAACCGGTCACTTGGTGTTTGGAACCTTGCACACCACCTCTGCCGCCAAAACCATCGACCGTGTGGTTGACGTGTTTCCCGCAGAAGAAAAAGACATGGTTCGCTCCATGCTGTCCGAGTCCTTACAAGCGGTTATTTCGCAAACCTTGCTGAAAAAAACCGGTGGTGGACGGGTGGCTGCGCATGAAATCATGATGGGGATTCCAGCGATTCGTAACTTGATCCGTGAGAACAAAGTCGCCCAGATGTACTCGGCGATTCAAACCGGTGCAGGCTATGGCATGACCACCCTTGACCAAAGTCTAAAAGGCTTGGTACAAAAAGGGATCATTACCTCTGCCGTCGCCAAAACAGCCGCCAAACAACCCGACTTGTTTTTATAACAACGTCCGCCCTCAGGCTGCCACAGTGATGTGGCAGTAAACTCACCACACAAGATGAGTCTTCCAAATGGAATTTGATGATCTTCTGCGTTTAATGGTCGAGAAAAACGCCTCCGACTTGTTTATCACCGCAGGCGTTGCACCTTCGATGAAAATTAACGGCAAAATCGTGCCGGTCACCAAATCTGCGCTAGGGCCCGAAGTGGTCGCTCAACTGATCGACGGCATCATGTCGCCCAAACAACGTGAAGAGTTTCGCACCACGTTTGAATGCAACTTTGCCATCACCGACAAAAAAGAATCGGCACGCTTTCGGGTCAGCGCCTTTATGCAACGTGACCTCGCTGGCATGGTGCTGCGTCGCATTGAGACCAAAATCCCAAATGTCGATGACCTCAAACTTCCTGCGGTGATCAAAGATTTGGCCATGACCAAACGCGGGATTATCGTGTTTGTGGGAGCGACGGGTACCGGTAAATCGACCTCACTGGCCTCAATGATCGGCCACCGCAATCAAAACTCGCGCGGGCATATCATCACCATTGAAGACCCCATCGAATTTGTCCATCAACATGGTGGCTGTATCATTACCCAACGCGAAGTGGGCATTGACACCGCCTCGTTTGAAGTGGCGCTTAAAAACACGCTACGCCAAGCGCCTGACGTCATTTTGATTGGTGAAATCCGCACCCGTGAAGTCATGGACTACGCGATTGCCTTTGCCGAAACCGGCCACTTGGTGTTGGCCACTCTGCACGCCAACAACGCCAACCAAGCACTCGACCGGATCATTCATTTCTTTGAAGCAGATCGCCATAACCAGCTCTATATGGACTTGTCGCTCAACCTCAAAGGTATTGTGGCACAGCAATTGGTTCCTTCACCGGATGGCAAATCGCGGCGTGCCTGTATTGAAGTCCTCATCAACACCCCCTTGATTGGCGACTACATTCGCAAAGGCGAAATTCACGAGATCAAAAGTGTCATGAAACGCTCGCGTGAATTGGGCATGCAAACCTTTGATCAAGCCTTGTACGACCTGTATGTGAATGGTGAAATCACCTACGAAGACACCATTAAGCACGCCGACTCACCCAACGATTTGCGTCTGATGATCAAACTTGGTGGCAATGGGGACACCCGCTACTTGGATCAAGCCACGCGTGGGTTGTCGATTGACGACACCGAATAACCCACACACCGTCGTGCCCGATCACTCAACCTGTCCGGTCAGCCCTGACAGGTTTTTTGTTGGGGTACTGCCTTGGCACTGGCCTTGCTATACTGTGCCATCAATCCTCTTGATGGCAGATCAGCCCGACCGCTTATGCTTACCATACTGCTGATGGGTGAATTAGGCACACGTTTGGATGCGCTCGCCAACTTGCTAGAAACCCAAGGCCATACCGTTGAACGGTTAGCGCCGGAGCGCCTATTACACTTAGACACCCTCATGACCGTCATGCAGCCACATTTGGTGCTGATTGACTACAGTGACCCCATGCGCGACAGCGTCGAACAATTTTGTTTTGCACCTTTGGGCAGCACATCACCGCTGCTGCTGCTGGCTCAAGACATGGAAGCCACGCTGATGGCTCGACTACGCCAAGCTGGTTTGGTGGTCTATAGTGGTGCCAGCACCGAAACTGCGCAAATCATGACCCTCATGCCTGTTCTCGACAGTATGTTGGCTCGTGAACGCCAATTGCGTCATCAGGTCGATGTCTTACAACAAGAACTCACCGACCGCCGTGACATTGAACGAGCCAAAGACTATCTCACCCTCAAACTGCAATGTAGTGGCGATGAGGCGTACACCGCCTTGCGCAAACGTGCCATGCAAGAACGCAGCAGTTTGGGTGACTTGGCTCGCGCTATTTTAACGCACCGAAATAGCTAATCGCCCAACTCTAGCGCAACACCCACACGGGCTGATCCCTGTTCAATAGCGGGATCAGCTTTTTTTTGCTGCTGTTTTTGATGGGCACCTCTACCACACCAAAAAAACGTAAAATATTGTTTTTAAATTAAAATTAAAAGTCAAAAAACCCATTCTTCGCCGCGTTAGTAAACTTGGCACACTTTCTGCTGTGTTGTGTATAGAGGGCATCCAAAGGCGGGTTTCCTCTTACAGCATAGATCGGGGGTGACGGTGTACAGCCATCCAACACCCCTAAAACGGACAAAGGCGTCCCTACCGTTTAAGCGGTATGGGCGCTTTTTATTTGAATATCGCTTGCAAGACCACTGGAGTTGCCATGAGTCACGATCTGCATCATGCCCCTGACGCATCTGAAACCCTATTGCTGCCCAATCAACCGTCCGGACAAAGCCGCCGTGACTTTTTGAAAGGAAGT
>JBEANQ010000052.1:0-14162 GCA_041165345.1 Pseudomonadota bacterium | reverse complement strand
AGAGTCGCTAGCCTATGGTTATTTTGGAGTGACTCTAATGCCTCAATTGGAAAAATCCGAACATGAGTGGCAGCGTGAACTCAGCGCTGAGGAGTACCGAATCACTCGTCAAAAAGGCACTGAACCTGCCTTTACCGGCATGTATTGGGATTGCCACGCCAGCGGAATGTATCGCTGTAAGTGTTGTAATGTTAGCTTGTTTGAGTCGAATGATAAGTATGATTCGGGCAGCGGCTGGCCGAGCTTTACCCGCCCAAGCCATGAGCACATGATTGATGAACACCGTGATAGCAGTCATGGCATGACACGCACCGAGGTGACCTGTCATCATTGTGGCGCGCATTTGGGGCACGTTTTTCCAGATGGCCCTGGCCCAACTGGGCTACGCTATTGCATTAATTCGGCATCATTGACCTTAGATGCCGACGATCAATCCCCCAAGGAGAATAACCTGCCATGACCAATGTCTATGATTTTTCTGCTGAAAAATTAGAAGGTGGCGATCAATCACTGGCTGACTACAGCGGCAAAGTCTTGCTGATTGTCAACACTGCCAGCAAATGTGGCTTTACCCCCCAGTTTGAAGGGTTAGAGCAAATCTACGAGCAATACAAAGACGAAGGCTTGGTGGTGCTGGGGTTTCCATGCAACCAATTTGCCAAACAAGACCCCGCCAGCAACAGTGATATTGGTGAGTTTTGCCAGCGCAATTATGGTGTGACCTTTCCAATGTTTGCCAAAATTGATGTCAACGGCAGTGACGCGCACCCGTTGTACAAATATTTGACCAAAGAAGCCAAAGGTATTTTGGGCACTGAAGCGGTTAAATGGAACTTCACCAAGTTTTTGGTGGGGCGAGATGGTCAGGTGATTGATCGTTTTGCAACTGCTACTAAACCGCAAGACATGAAAAAAGACATCGAAAAAGCCTTGCGTGGCTAGTGTTTGATGCTGATGCAAAAAAGCCACAGATTGTGGCTTTTTTGATTTAGGGTGCTGGATTGGGGTGTTGCATATGTATGGCTTCGATCTGGCTTAACACAGCGGCGTCTAATTGTATTTGAAGTGAGTCAATATTTTCAGTTAACTGCTCTAAGGTCGTTGCGCCAATAATGGTACTGGTCACAAAAAATTGTTGGCGAGTAAATGCCAACGCCATTTGTGCAAGGCTTAAGCCGTGCTGTTCGGCAATAGCAGCATAGGCGTCAGTGGCGTTAATCGCATAGGTATTATTATAGCGAGTAAAGCGGGTATAGCGTGTCAGTCGCCCGTCAGTTGGTTGCGCACCATGGAGGTATTTATTGGTTAGCCGTCCAAATGCCAATGGTGAATACGCTAATAGTCCCGTATCTTCACGGCAGGCAATTTCTGCCAAGCCTACTTCAAAGCTACGGTTGAGTAAGTTATAGGGGTTTTGAATGCTGGCCACACGAGGAAGACCCAAATGTTCAGCCAAAGACAAACAGTGCATGAGACCCCACGGCGTATCATTTGATAAACCAATGGCTCGAATACGCCCATCACGAATTTCACGTTCAAGGGCGGTGAGCGTGTCCACTAAGTCGGTAAGGTCTCTGTCGTCTTGTGCGGCCATGGCCGCATCAAAGCCCAGTTTGCCAAAATAGTTGGCTGAACGCTCCGGCCAATGGAGCTGGTAGAGGTCGATATAATGCGTGTTCAGACGAGTCAATGAGTCATCAAGGGCTTGGCGAATCCCTTGCGCATTAAAGCGGCTATTGCCATTACGAATGTGCGCCGCCATATGTTGTGGGCCAGCCATTTTGCTGGCCAAAATGACCTCATGCCGTCGCCCTGTGCGTTGAAACCACTGCCCTAAAATATGCTCTGTTCGGCCTTGTGATTCTTCATTGGGGGGAACAGGGTAGAGTTCGGCGGTATCCCAAAAGTCGATGCCCTGATGGAGCGCAAAATCAAGTTGTGCAAAGGCTTCTTCGGCGCTGTTTTGTTCACCAAAAGTCATGGTACCAAGGCACAACGGGGGGACGTAAAGGTCGGTACGCCCAAGCTGGCGACGTTGCATTATAAAATGTCCTTTAAACGGGCAATCGCTTGTTCGCATTGGGCGATGTCGGCCACCAACGCCATGCGGACATGCTGTTGACCAGGGTTACCCGTTGGCGTGTCACGCGATAAATAACGCCCTGCCAAGACGGTGATGTTGGCCTCACGATACAGTTTGCGGGCAAAAGCTTGGTCGTCGTCGACCGGCAGCCAAAAATAAAAGCCTGCATCGGGTTTTTTGAGCGGCAGGCGGTCGCCGAGTTCATGCAAAAACAGGTCGAATTTTTGCCGGTACAGCACACGGTTGGCTTCAACGTGGCTTTCGTCTTGCCATGCAACAACAGACGCCAATTGATGCTGAACCGGTAATGCTGCGCCATGATAGGTGCGATACAGCAAATAAGGGGCAAGTAAGGCGGCATCACCTGCCACAAAGCCAGAGCGCAGACCCGGTAGGTTGGATCGTTTAGACAGCGAGTGAAACACCACGCAATTTTTATAATCATGGCGACCCATTTGCGCACACACTTGCAGCAATCCAACGGGTGGAGTGTCAAAATACAGCTCGGAATAACACTCGTCCGAGGCAATCACAAAGCCGTATTGATCAGACAGCTCAATCAGGCGGCGTAGCCGGTCGGCTGGCATGACCGCACCAGTTGGATTACCGGGTGTACAGACAAACAGCAGTTGGGTTCGCGCCCAGACATCGGCTGGAATGGCTTCAAAATCGCCCAGATAGTCGTTTTCGGCAGTACAGTTGACCAAGTAAGGTTCAGCGCCAGCCAGCAGTGCTGCGCCCTCATAAATTTGATAAAACGGGTTGGGCATCACCACCACAGGGTGTGGCGACACGTTGCGATTGATCACCGCTTGTACAAACGAAAACAACCCTTCACGCGTGCCACTGACCGGCAACACTTGACTGTCTTCATTGACAGCGACCAGCGCAAAGCGTTGCTCGAGCCAACGGGCAATCGCTTGACGTAATGCTGGTAGACCTTTGCTGGCCGGATAACTGGACAAATGCCCCAATGAATCAACCAGCACCTGCTTTACAAAATCGGGTGCAGCGTGTTTGGGTTCGCCAATCGACAAGGCAATGTTTGCCAAGTGAGCCGGTGGCGTGAGATCTGCAAACAGTTGTGCCAGTTTTTCAAACGGATAAGGGTGCAGGCGGGACAGGTCAGGGTTCATCCGAGTTGTATTCCAATAGCGTGTAAAAAAAGACAACGCCCATTCACTTGACACACTGCTGTGCGTGCTGTGAATGGGAGCGCTGTTGCTGTTTAAGGCGTCGCTGAGTCGTTGAGTGCTTGGTCAAGCTCAATGCGCAGCATGTCTAATTGTGCGTCATCAAGTGGTTGGCCATCATGACGAGTGACAAAAAACACGTCTTCAGCGCGTTCACCGAGTGTGGCAATACGGGCTGAGTGAATTTCGATCTGTTTTTGCATAAACAGCGCACCAATCCGTGCCAATAGGCCGGGTCGGTCTAGCGTCATGACTTCGACCACATGCTGTTGAACGGTGTCATTAAAGTGAATGCTGATCTCGTTGCGTACCGAAAAATGCCGCAGTTGGCGTGGCATGCGTCGACGTGCAATATCTGGGAATCGGTCGGGCTGCATGAGCATATGGCGCACGGCAAGACAGACGTCCTCACGCCGGCTTTGATCACTGAGTAACGTACCCAGCCGGTCTAGCACGACATAGGTGTCGAGCGAAAAATGCTTGGTTGCCGTGATGATTTTGGCGTCTTGCACGTCAAGATCAAGCTGATCGAGTAGGGTGACGGTCGCCGCAAACAAGTTGGGCTGGTCTTGTGTGTAAATAAAAATTTGCGCGGCATCCATCGCCAGTGAGCGATGTTCGCGCAGCATGACCAGCGGGGCGGTGCTGTCCCCATGGGTTAAGATGGCATTGGTATGCCACACCACGTCGGCGGCACGTTCACGAAGAAAATAATCATCGCCGAGTTCGTTCCAAATCCGCTCAACGGCGTCGGGGTCGTATTGGTCTGCCAGTTGCAGCATGGCTTGGCTTTTGGTGTCTTCAATCAGAGCTTGGCGGTCGATGGGGGTGTCTAGACCGGCACGCAACATGCGGCGGGTTTGGGTGTATAGGCTACGCAACAATGAAGCGCGCCATGTGTTCCACAGTTTGGGGTTGGTGGCGTTGATGTCGGCCACGGTGAGGGTAAATAGGTAGTCTAGATGCTCCATGCTGCCAACGGTGCGGGCAAATTCTTGTACCACGTCGGGGTCGGCAATGTCTTTTTTCTGTGCAGTCAATGACATGAGCAAATGGTGGCGGGTCAGCCATGCCACAATATTGGCTTCACGACGGCTTAAGCCATGTGCCAAACAAAAGGCAATGGCGTCTTCTGCGCCAAGTTCGCTGTGATCACCACCCCGTCCTTTGGCAATGTCATGAAACAACGCGGCCAGATAGACAATGTCTTTGCGATCCAGTCGTTTAAATACTGGACTGACCACCGGAAAGGCTTCTTCAAACGCGGGGTCGGCAAAGCGCCGCAAGTTGCGTACCAGCAGCAGGGTGTGGGCATCGACGGTATAAATATGAAATAAGTCGTATTGCATGAGGCCAATAATTTGACCAAATGCAGGCAGATATGTGCCTAAGACGCCATAGCGTTTCATGGCGCGTAGGGTTTCGTATAAGCGGAATGGCGCGCGAATAATGCGCATAAACAGCGCCCGATGTTCTGGTTGCGCTCTAAAGTGATCATCAATCGACTTGCCTGCCAGCATCAGCAGGCGCAAGGTGCGCGCCCGAATGCCCACGATATGTTCGTGATGCGACATCAGTTCGAACAACTCTAAAATGGCGCTGGGGGTTTCAGCAAACACTCGATGATGACGCACCGCCAAACAGCCACCAATCAAATCAAAATGTTGATTGAGTGCAACGGTTTGTGGTTGATCTTCGGCAGGTAAACGTGGTTCGACCACTGACTCATAAAAATAGGCCAACAACATCTCGTTGAGGGTCGAGACCTTCATGGCCACACGATAATAATCTTTCATAAACTGCTCAATGGCAGCATTAGGATTATGGTCGTCTTCGGCTCGGGTGTAGCCCATTCGTGCCGCAATATCACGTTGATAATCAAACAAGAGGCGGTTTTCGTTGCGTTTGGCGAGGCGGTGTAAATGGTGCCGAACCAGCCATAAAAAATTTTCGGCATCTTCAAGCTGGTGTAGCTCAAATTCGCTGATAAAGCCTAAATGCACCAAGTCATACATCCGCACCACGCGAAAATGCCGCTTGGTGATCCAGCCAATTTGGTTAATGTCGCGCAGGCCACCGGGTGCATTTTTAATGTCAGGTTCAAGGTTGTATTCGGTGTCGTTGTGCTGGGCGTAACGGCGGCGCTGCTCGCCCATTTTTTCATCATAAAAGCTGCGGTCTGACCATGTTTGCGAAATCACTCGATGAGGCATTTGAGCCAGTTGTTCGTCGCCAATGATCAGGCGGGATTCGACCAAGCTGGTGGCGACAGTGAGGTCGGCGGCTAGCTCTAGGCATTCACTGAGGGTGCGAACGCTCACACCCGGTGCTAAACCGACATCCCATAGACTGGCGACAAAACGAGAAACTTGCTCGGCTTGGGGTTCGGGCAGTTCTTCACGGCTTAACACCATGATGTCCACATCGGAATACGGCAGCATTTCGCCACGGCCATAGCCACCAACCGCCATTAAGGCCAAGTCTTTGCTGGGTAGCTCATGGTAGTCCCATAGCAGCATGAGCAGGCTATCAATCGCCGCTGCCCGTGCTTGCACGACTTCACGAATGCTCATGCCAGTGGCAAGGGCATCGTCTAGGGATTGATCCATCGCCTGTCGCCATTGTGCAAGGCTGCGTAGGCTGTTGGTCTCATCAATGCAGACATCTGGAGGGGGAAAGACAGACATGAACAGCTCGCGGCAGGTCGGGTGACGTGGCTTGATTGTAGCGTGTTGATCCGCTGGCTGGAAACGTTAAAAAGATAGACAGAGTGGGTCTTAATTTTTTTGCTGTTTCGGGTAGATATGGTACAAAAAATGGGGTAGTGCAGAAATCCTTGTAACGCGGATGTTGTGGGTGGCAAGGACGAGAAACATGTAGGAACATGTATAGGGCGAGCTAGGCGCACCAACGCCAAAAAAGCTCACATGACTTGACCACGAGATTGCTAACGATATGGATACTCTAGGAGTAAAACAATTGATCACTGATACTGCTGGCTTTCCTGCATATGTTCGCGTGATGACTGATCACGGTTTGGTACGTATTCAGGATGTTCGTGTGGGGGATCGGGTGTTATCCAAGCCTGAGTCAGGCTTTAGAGAGCAACGCTATCAGCGAGTTTCAAAAACTTTTTCATTCAAAGAGCAAGAAATATGGATCGTTAAATACTGTCTGGTTGATGCAGCAAAGGATTGTCGTCACTTTAGTTTTGAAAAGGTGAAGCGGCTTGCATTTAAGGGGCAGGCCAAATCGTTTGAAGCAACGCCAAATCACCCGTTTTGGGTGAAAGATGCCGGCTGGACACGCTGTGATCAATTAAAATTTGGTGATCTGGTTGAGACGGCGGATGCGACAAAAAATGCCGTTATTTATTATTGTGGTCCAGTGATGCAGACCACTGATCCTAGAGTGTCGGCACATTATTCCGAACGAAACCTTTGTGATGCAGATAAAAAAGGCTTTGAAATTGATGATGTTGAATATTATTATTTTAAGTTGCATGATTTGTTAGGGGATTATGAATGGGTTGCAGGTGGTGAGGATTTTGAAAAACTGGATTATCATGGCCGAGTTATTGAAGTAACCGATAAAACATTCTGCACGACGGTCTACAATCTTGAGGTGGAGGACTCTCACACATATTATATATCAGGTGATGGCTTGTGGGTTCACAATACAAATTGTGGTGGTTTTCCAGATGTTCGTCAGCGTTAGTACGATTAGCGCTACAAAATCAGCTGCGACCAACCCAAAAAGTGATTGGTCGCAGCCCAAAATCAACTATTTAAAAAACTCAAATCCTCATCAGGACGCGCCGTCAGCACTTCAATACCGTTTTGTGTGACCAAAATGGTGTGTTCCCACTGAGCCGACAGCTTGTGGTCTTTGGTCACCACCGTCCAATTGTCACCCAGCAAACGGGTTTGCCACACCCCCGCATTGACCATCGGTTCAATGGTAAAGGTCATGCCTGCTTCTAGGCGCATACCGGTGTTTTTATTGCCGTAATGCAAAATTTGCGGGTCTTCATGAAAAATCCGACCAATACCATGACCGCAATATTCACGCACCACGCTAAAGCGCTCGCCTTCGACATACTTTTGGATCGCCGCGCCAATATCACCCACATATGAGCCGTGTTTGACGGTGGCCATCCCACGATACATGGCTTCTTGCGCCACCCGACACAGCCGTTGAGCCAATACAGAGGCTTCGCCAATCATAAACATTTGGCTGGTATCACCATGAAAACCATCTTTAATGACGGTGATGTCGATATTAATAATATCGCCAGTTTTCAAAATTTTACTGTCACTTGGAATTCCATGACACACCACATGGTTCACCGACGTGCAAATGGATTTTGGAAAGCCACGGTAGTTCAGCGGTGCAGGAATCGCACCTTGCACATTGACAATATAGTCATGGCAAATGTTATCCAACTGTTGCGTGGTCACACCAGCTTTGACGTGAGGGGCGATCATGCCCAACACCTCGGCCGCCAGTCGGCCAGCGACGCGCATCTTCTCGATATCGTCAGCGGATCGAATCAACGAGCGTGGCGGGGTGATGAGGCTGTTCATAAGCAATCTTTGGCTTTGGCAAATTCAAAGGAACATGGTATAAATTGCACCCCGTTTTCGCAATTGCTTTTGATGAACGAATCACGTTTATCAGATGATCTTGCCAAAATAGGAACAAATCCGCACATGCGCCGACACATCGTCTGGGTGCTATCGTCTTTTTTTCGTTTAAAAAGAAGGGTAGTGGACGTTGAGGGCGTATGGAGGCCTAACCCAACACAAGGTGTATACCATGTCACAATATCAAGTCAGCATGCGCGACCTGCTGCAAGCCGGTGCCCACTTCGGCCACCAAACCCGCTTCTGGAACCCAAAGATGAAGCCGTTCATCTTCGGTGCGCGCAATAAAATTCATATCATCAACTTGGAACACACCGTTCCTGCGTTGAACGATGCTCTGAACTACGTCAACAACTTGGCCAGCAAAAAGAACAAAGTTCTGTTTGTGGGTACCAAGCGCGCAGCCAGTGCCATCATCCGTGAACAAGCGACCCGTGCCGGCATGCCTTATGTCGACCATCGCTGGTTAGGCGGCATGTTGACCAACTGGAAAACCCTGCGTCAGTCGATCAACCGTTTGAAAGAATTGGAAGTCCAATCACAAGACGGTACATTCGCCAAGCTGACCAAGCGTGAAGCGCTGGAACGCACCCGCGAAATGGAAAAACTGGAAAAATCGTTGGGCGGTATCAAGAACATGGGCGGTCTGCCAGACGCACTGTTCATCATCGACGTTGATCATGAATCCATCGCGATCAAAGAAGCCAAAAATCTGGGTATTCCGGTCATCGCGATTGTCGATACCAACTCGAACCCAGACGGCGTTGACTACATCATTCCTGGTAACGACGACGCCATCCGCGCTGTTACCTTGTATGCCTCGTCAATGGCTGATGCCATCATCGCTGGTAAAGAATACGCCCAAACCCAGAGCAATGCTCAGGCCAAAGGTGAAGACGTTCCTGCTGCAGACGACGCTGCACCTGCAGCCGACGCCTAAGATAAGGCGCTGCATGGTGGCCTAGTCATTCGCCTGTCATGGTGATCGACTAGCGTGCCATGCACCACCTGCTGAGTTACGGCGGCCCGCGTCAGCATACGATCGGGCCGTTTTCATTCAATAGATTTAACCTTTTGAGGACACTGACATGGCCGCAATTACTGCAAGCATGGTCAAAGAACTGCGCGACCGTACCGGTCTGGGCATGATGGAATGCAAAAAAGCCCTTCAAGAGGCAGATGGCGACATCGAAGTAGCGATTGATAACCTGCGTAAATCGGGTCAAGCCAAAGCGGCCAAAAAAGCCGGTAACATCGCTGCTGACGGTGCAATCATCATTGCACAAGAGGGCAACAAAGCCTTGTTGTTGGAAGTCAACAGCCAAACTGACTTCGTTGCAAAAGACGAAAACTTTGGCAACTTTGCCAATGCTGTTGCCGCGATTGCCTTGGCTAACAACACCACTGACGTGGCCGCAATTGCCGCATTGCCCTACGGCGATGGTCAAACGGTTGAAGAAGCCCGTGTATCACTGGTGCAAAAAATCGGTGAAAACATCCAAGTTCGTCGTGCTGCTATTGTTGAAGGTGCGCAATTGGCTGTGTACAAGCATGGTCTGAAAATTGGCGTTGTGGTGTCCTACACCGGCGGCGACGTTGATACCGGCAAAGGCATTGCCATGCACGTTGCGGCATTCAACCCAATGGCCATCAATGCGGAAGACGTACCTGCCGATATTTTGGCTCGCGAAAAAGAAATTTTTGCTGCTAAAGCCCGTGAGTCAGGCAAGCCAGAAAACATCGTCGAGAAAATGATCACCGGTTCGTTGGACAAGTTCTTAAACGAAGTGACCTTGACTCGTCAAATGTACGTCATCGACAACGACAAAAAAGTTGAGGACGTTCTAAAAGCTGCTGGCATGACCGTGAACCAAGTGGTTCGTATGGAAGTCGGCGAAGGCATCGAGAAAAAGCAAGAAAACTTTGCTGAAGAAGTTGCTGCTGCTCAAGCGGCTGCTGCTGCTCAATAAGCGTCTTGCGGTATCAAAAACACCCCGTCATGAACGGGGTGTTTTTTTAGCGAGGGTCGGTGCCAAACCTGTGGGTTTAAGGTTGGTTGGCCAGACTAGACCACTGTGGGGTGACTTTTTGCATGAGGGCATCCATGCACCATGCAGGACCAATCAGCAAAAATTGCAGGTCTTTAAAGAACGACGGTTTTTTGCCTTCGATTTTATGACCATAAAACTGTCCAATCCATGCCACCACAAACAGGCCAATATAAAACCCTGACCCAACAGGCAGTGTCGCAACGAGCGTGAGCATCAAGAGCAACAGCAATCCCAAGGCCAAAAATAACGGTTTAGATAGCCGCACAAAAAACAACAGCATGAGTGCCAGTAAGACGATGGTCAGTACGGTACTGATGTGCCAACTGATGCCAACAAGGCTAAACAAAATGGCGGGGACACACAGCCAATGAATGCGCTTGTTGGTTTGGTTTTGGTGGCTTTCGCCGTATTCGGCCAGCCAAGTATTGAGGGTCTTCATGTTGGGGCATCCAATCGGTTATGGCAGAGAACATGCCATGTTGTGGCTGCTCACACAAGGGCTACAGGGTGTGAAGGCATGACAGGCCAGTCAGGGGAGAGGAGGATGGATGCATCAGAGCCCCCAAGATGTACAACAGCCGCAAAAATGCGGCTGTCGTGGTCACCAATGCCATTAGGCATGCTTAGTTGGCGCTTGGGCCATCTACACGCTCAATGGTCACATTGCCGGTACCCCGTTGGGTGATCCCCAGTTTTTGGGCTGCCCCATACGATAGGTCTAAAATACGCTTGCCATGAAATGGACCGCGGTCATTCACTTTGACAATCACACTCTTGCCGTTGTCTTGATTGGTGACTCGAATATAGCAAGACAAGGGCAAGGAGCGATGAGCTGCGGTCATACCATTCATATCAAAGCGTTCGCCACTGGCAGTTTTACGACCATTAAACTCATTACCGTAGTAAGAAGCACGGCCGCTTTGATTAAACGTTCGGACGGCACTGCGCATGGTTTGAGCTGCTAAACTTCCCATACGACCCATAATGCTGCTGTCGTCAGCATCATCTGTTGTCGATACGCTTGTGGCAGGTGCAACATTCAACGTGATGTTATTGGAAGATTGCAGGGCTAATTTGTTGCCGGTTGCTGGTGCAGGTGTTGTGGATGTTTTTTCGGTGTGGTTCAGCAAATCGCTGGCCAGATTGGGGGTGTCGAGATGGCTGTTGATGAGCGGTTGTGCTTGCATCATTTCAGCATGGGACAGCGATGTGCTGGCCAGAAACAGTGCCATCGCGGTGAGGGTCAGTCTTTTCATTCTGAAGCTCCGGTTTGGTTCTGTTCCAGTCTTAAGACCAGACAGAAAGTAATGAATGAGGTGGAATTTGTACAATTCCTGCACTCGATCCTAAGTGCCACAATCTATATTGTCCAAATAAAAGTGCTAAAAGGGCTTAAAAAGCGTCATTTGATCAAAAAATGACCTGTTTTTAGCGTAGTTTGTGTCTAAATGTTTCCAGAAAGGCGTGTTCACCAGTTTTTAGCATTTTGCGATCAGAATTGTTGCTTTCACTAAAGCAACAATGGTTGGGTCGCATTGACTGTCTAATGGTAGCGGTCTAAAAATAGCTCATGTGTTGCATGAACAAACAAGCATTAACGGTGGGTTTTAATCGACATTAATAGACCAAAACCACCCATGAGTGTGATCAATGCTGTGCCACCATAACTAATAAAGGGGAGTGGCACGCCAACCACCGGTAGGATGCCACTGACCATGCCTGCGTTGACAAATACATAGACAAAAAAAGACAGCGCAACGGCTCCACCTAACATTCTTCCAAAACTGTCATGTGTTAAAAATGCAATACGCATGGCTCTTAAAATAATCAGGCCGTATAGCAACATGAGTAAACAAAAGCCAAATAAGCCAGCCTCTTCGGTGTAGGCTGCAATAATGAAGTCGGTGTGGCCTTCAGGTAAGAAGTGTAGGTGTGACTGTGTGCCATTGAGGTAGCCTTTGCCAAACCAGCCACCAGAGCCAATCGCGGTTTTAGACTGAATAATATTCCAACCAGTGCCTAACGCATCGGCTTCTGGATTGATGAGTGTGAGCACACGCTGTTTTTGATATCCATGAAGTAAAAACATCCATGCTAAAGGAACAAATGCTGCCAATGCTCCAGCAAACAGGCCAATGATCCACCAGCGTAGACCCGATAAAAAGAGAACAAAGATCCCACTCGCCATGACCAGTAGAGATGTGCCAAGGTCAGGTTGCTCCGCAATAAACACAACGGGTAAACCAATTAACAGTAATGTGCCGATCACTACAGGTAAGGACGGCGGCAAAACAGTGCGTGACAAAAACCATGCGGTCATCATGGGCATACCAAGTTTCATAAACTCAGAGGGTTGAACACTGCCAAAACCAGGAATATCGAGCCAGCGTTGTGCGCCCATGCGAACTTCACCAAAGGCTTTTACGGCGATGAGTAGTAGCATTCCGCCTGCATAAAACCATGGTGAGAATGCTTGATAGACTTTGGGGGGAATTTGCGCCAAAAATAGCATGACGCCAAATGCTAATCCAAAACTAATGGCTTGTCGGATCACCATGTTGATGTCTTGTGCTGATGCACTATAAAGGATGATGAGGCCAAACCCTGCGGCCAATAACAGCAATCCCATCAGCCACGGATCAATATGCATCCGTTCAAGACGAGTGGGCTTCATTTGCATGGTACTGCCATCACGCGGGGCATAACGCAGAAAACGATACTGATACTGGTCAGACATAGCGGCGTCAAGGTCGGAGCGAGATGAACCGCAAAGCATGCCAGCCCAATGACCCTCGAGCAAGGGGCGTGGATTGGATGTGAATATATCGTTTATAAAATAGTCAAAAAAGCATGTTGGCCTGCACCGACCATGCGGTCGTCATGTATTTTTGGCATCATGTGTCGATGGCTTTAGGAAACAATTCACATCATGAAAATTATTGCAGGTCGTTTGGCGCTGGTAACAGGTGCAGCGCAAGGCATAGGTCGTTTGATCGCCTTAAAATTAGCTGCCCGTGGTTGTAATGTGATTGTGGTGGATATGAAGGGTGCTGAAGCTACCGCTGTGGCAGAAGAAATTCGCCAATTGGGGGTGCATGCGTGGAGTTTTCAATTAGATATTGCCGACATGGCGGCGATTGCTCAATTGCGCCAAACCGTGGTGCAAGAGATTGGTCGGATTGATCTGCTGGTCAATAATGCTGGTGTGGTGTTTGGGGGAACGTTTGAAAGTGTGCCCATTGAAAAGCATCTGCTGACCTATCAAGTGAACTTGATGGGCTTGATGGCACTGACACATGCATTCTTTGGTGATCTTTTGGCGGGATATGACACTCATTTGGTCAATATTGCGTCGGCAGCAGGTTATGTCGGTTTGCCGTTTGGATCGACCTATGCATCATCGAAGTGGGGGGTGATTGGGTTTTCTGACTCTATTCGCTTAGAGTTACATGAACGGGGTCTGAAACATGTGTCTGTCACCACAGCTTGCCCCAGTTATGTGAATACTGGCGTATTTGATGGCGTGCGTGCGCCACGATTGATGCCATTTTTAGATGCCGATTTTATCGCAGGCAAAATTGTCGAGGCCATTGCCCTTGATTTACCCGTGGTGCGTGAACCGTTTATGGTAAAGGCGATTGGGTTTTTTAAACTATTGCCGTTGTCGTGGTCCGATTGGGCTGAGCGCCAATTGGGCATTACCAGCAGTATGTTGTTTTGGAAGGCGCGCTAAATCGCCGAGCGCAATGACCCTCATTAAAAACCCCGCCATTGAATATGCGGGGTTTTTTGAGATCAAGTCACGCGTATCAATACGCGTGCTGAGCCTTAAACGAAACGATTTAGACCGAATACAACATGGTGTTGTAATGCGATGTGAAGATTTTCATTTCTTCTTCGTTTAATGCCGGAATCAGCTTATCAATGGCCACGTGTACCGCCGTTGAGATGACGCCTTTTGCTGTACCCGCCAGACCACGTTTGAGCATGCCCAAATCGAGCGTTTTGTTGAACTCTTCCATGTAGTGCTTAATGCACAGGTCGGTTAACAACCGGAACTGCGTTTTAAGGGCATCGCGTTGATTACGATAGTCACCGGCTTGAACACCTGCAAACGAGGCTTGCATTTGTGCATACAGGGAGTCTGGAATCACAAAACCAATGCGGTTGTTGCCTTGGCCATCGTGGT
>JBEANQ010000051.1:0-14263 GCA_041165345.1 Pseudomonadota bacterium | reverse complement strand
AGGCCAATATTGGCTAGAATGTGCGCCATCTGTGCGTTACCCCAATTTTTATATTACAGGAAAGCTGGCATGTCTGGTCTGTTGTTTGTCGTTGCTGCGGCCTCTGGTACGGGCAAAACCTCGTTGGTGAAGGCACTCTTGGGACAATTGGCAGATCTCAAGGTGTCGGTGTCGCATACCACGCGACCCATGCGCGTTGGCGAGACCCACGGGGTGCATTATCACTTTACGACGCCTGATGCATTTTTGGCGCAGGTGGCCGAGGGTGGATTTATTGAGCATGCCGAGGTGTTTGGCAATTACTATGGCACCAGCCAAGCCACCGTCGAGGCTCAGTTGGCCGCAGGCCATGATGTATTGCTAGAGATTGACTGGCAAGGCGCAGCGCAAGTCCGTCGCTTATTTCCGCAGTCGATACAAATTTTTATTGTGCCACCCACTCGTGATGCCCTGCGTGAACGTTTGGCAGGCCGCGGCCAAGACAGCGATGAGGTGATTGAGCGACGTCTGGCGGGATCGCTTGACGAAATGCGCCAATATGTCAGCTTTGATTATTTGATCGTGAATGATGTGTTTGAGCGCGCCCTGCATGAGCTTGAGTCGATTATTGTCACGTCTCGCCTGACCGTCGCCCAACAAAGCGAACGTCAACAAGCCCTACTCATGCAACTGCTTAATGGCCGCTCAGAATAACGAGGGTTCTGCCAGACGGTCCTTGTGGGTAGGCGTTTTTTTGCCTACAATCTTTGGTCCTTTTCATTACTTCCTTAGGCGAGATCCATATGGCACGTGTGACTGTAGAAGATTGTCTGGGTGCAGTAGACAACCGTTTTGAACTGGTGTTGGTTGCATCCAAGCGCGCGCGCCAGTTGGCACGGGGAACCGTTGAATCCCAACTGCCTTGGGAAAACGACAAGCCCACCGTCATGGCACTGCGTGAAATCGCCGCAGGTCATGTGACCCGTGACATTTTAAAGCAAAAAGACGAACCAGCTCAGCCATCCGCGTTGGATCTGGCCATGTCACCGCTTAACCTAGAAGGTTTCTTCTAAACAGCGGCATTTCACGCACTTCTGTTGCTTTTTGTTTGACATCAAGCCCGATCATGATCGGGCTTTTTTGTTTTAATCCATGATGCGCTCTGTTGTGTTATTGACAAGGCTTTGCTTTTGCTTTTCATTTACAGATTGACCTTTTGTCACATGCGCCCTCATAGGAATATGCATTATGCCGAGTCAGGCGGTACAGCACGCCAAGCAACAGTTGGCCGATATCCTCGAAGAATATCTCGATAACGATGATGTGCTTCAGGTATTGCTGGCATGCGACTTTGCCGATGCAGCGCATGGGGGGGTCTTACGCAAAAGCGGTGAGCCGTATATTTTGCACCCCATTGCGGTCAGTGGCATTTTGGGTCATATGCGCCTTGACGCTGACAGCCTCATGGCGGCATTGCTGCATGATGTGATTGAAGACACCGATATTGGTGAAGACGAAATTGCCCGTCGTTTTGGTCAAAAAGTCGCCGAACTGGTCGATGGTGTGACCAAAATGACCATCTCAAAAGACAAGCAAATTAACAAAGCCGCATCGTTTCGCAAAATTTTGACTGCCACCCTGCACGACCCCCGTGTCATTGTGATCAAACTGGCCGACCGCCTGCATAACATGTCCACACTAGAGGCGCTTGCACCCGAAAAACGTGAGCGCATTGCCCGTGAAACCATCGATATTTTTGTGCCTATGGCTCGTTTGGTGGGCATGAATGACATTGCCGACCAACTTGAAAAACTGTGTCTTGAAAACTTAGAACCCTTATTGTACGACTGCCTCACCACGGCTCTGCGTGACAGCACCGAACAACGCCAACACATGCGGCAGCAACGCGCCAGTGAATTGGTGGAGTCCATTCAGCAGCTCGACCTCCATGGCAGCCTAACCCCACGCGATAACGACATTTTAATTTATCAGCGGTTTTTTAAAGATGAAGGCGATTTAGCCTCTTTGCTGGCGACGCATGCGTTTGAAGTGGTGCTTGACAGTGTGGCCGAATGCGACCGACTGGCGCAGGCATTGCAACAGCGCTTTGATTGGTCACATTGTCGTGATCATATTCGGCATCCGTTACCCGGTGGCAATCAGGCACTCATGCTGTCGTTGCGAGATGGCCAAGGGACGCTGGATCTCACCCTACAAACCCCGCGCATGCGTGAAGCAGCGCGCTTGGGTGTGGTGTTGGGCGATGCCGCCCCGCAAGCCACGCGCTCGGCGATTCAAGCGTCTTTGCATAATTTGCGCGAGCTGATTGATCGAGACTGTGCCAAAAGCACTTTTAATGCCCTGCTGGAGTACCTACACCGCGACAAGGTGTTTGTGTATACCCCTGACAATGACCTACACGAGCTGCCCCAAGGTGCTACGGCAGTTGATTTTGCGTATGCGGCCAGTTTGTTTATTGGCAACCATGCCGTTGGCGCGCGCATTGACAACGTGGTTCGTCCGTTGGGCACACCCTTAGTGAGCGGTCAAGTCATTGAAATTATTACTGATGTTTTGGCAACGCCCAACCCCGACTGGCTCAGTTTTGTCAACACACAAAAAGCGCGGCGGGCGATTCAAAATATGCTGCGCGATCAAGACGCAGACGACCAACGCACTATTGGCAAACAAGCCTTAAACCGTGCCTTGCGCTTGTATCATCGTGACATCCGCGACTTAAGCGATCAAGATTGGCACGATCTGCTCACATGGCAACATTTGAGCAGCCGCGAACAACTGTTTGAACAAATTGCCGTGGGCGACTTATTACCGCAAATGGTCGCCACGCGGTTATTGGCGGGACAAATGTGTGCGCTTAAGCCGGTGTCAGAACAGTTGATTCGCGGCACTGAAGGCATTGAATTGCGTTATGCGCATTGTTGCGGCCCGATTTTGGGCGATCCGATTCAAGGGCATTTGACCCGTCGGGGCATGGTGGTACATCGTCAGCGTTGTCATAACTTAACCGCTGAACAACAGCAGCACCCTGAACATATTGTGGCTTTAGATTGGCAAGAACAAACCTCAGAAGACCCACGCTTTCCTGTCGCGCTCAGTATTGTGCAAGTGCTCGATGATGAGCAAATCACCGAGTTGCTCTTTTTGGTACGACAGTTGCAAGCCGGTGTTGAGCGGCTCAATCGCCAAGGCGATCACACCACGTTGTCGCTATTGGTGCGCGACCGCAACCATTTGGCACGGGTCATCCGTGAAATTCGAGTGTTGTTTGAGTTTCCTAAAGTCAGTCGATTAAGTGCGTCTTAATGATCGAGGCCAAGGGGAACGCTAGGTCAATTCGAGCCAATCCGTTATGATGCGCGCCAATAAACGCTTTCTTCTTATCCGGAGCTTTGCATGTCACGCACTGTGATTCATACCGAATTTGCACCGGCAGCCATTGGCACATACTCGCAAGCCATTCGTACCGGCAATACGGTGTACCTGTCTGGCCAAATTGGTTTAGACCCGTATAGCATGGACTTGGTTGAGGGCATTGACGCGCAGGTTCGTCGCGTGTTCGACAACCTTAAAGCCGTTTGCGAGGCTGCTGGTGGGTCTTTGGCTGATATCGTGAAGCTGAATATCTTTTTGATTGATCTGGCAAATTTTCAGTTGGTCAATCAAATCATGGGCGAATATTTTGCCCAGCCCTACCCTGCCCGCGCAGCCTTGGGTGTCGCCAGCTTGCCGCGTGGTGCGTTGGTTGAAATGGACGGTATTGTGGTGTTGGCTGACTAGTCCGCCCGCAGACCTCAAACCGGCCTTGTGCCGGTTTTTTAATGCGCTACGCCACAGTGTGACCCTCTTTGTCAGGCTATTGATCGTCAGTGGTGCAAATGGCTTGTCTGTCTGCATGCAATTTCGCATCATGGCTGAGTCCTTTTGCTGTGGATGCTCAGCGCTTTGCCTTCTTCCTCGCCTGTGTTGATTCGTGTGGCTTTGCCCGTGCCGATGTTTGCGCTGTTTGATTACCGCGTATCCGTGGCGTGTCAGGCCGAACCTGTGGCTGTGGGCTGTCGGGTTCAAGTGCCGTTTGGCAACCGTGAACTGATTGGGGTGGTCATGGGTGCAGGCGATGCCGCCGACGTTGACCCCGACAAACTGCGTGATGTGTTGGCAGTGATTGATACCACGCCCTTGATTCCACATGACTTGCTGCAATTGTTGCTGTGGGCGGCGCGTTATTACCATTATCCGATTGGCGAAGTGTTGGCGGTGGCTTTGCCCACCTTGTTACGACAAGGTCGCACGCTGGATATCTTGACTCAGTATTGGCGGATCAATGCACCAACCGCGCCCGCTGAACTGAGTCGTTCGCCCCGCCAAAAAGAAGCCTTTGATATTTTAAGCCTGCACGACCAACGCGGTGCGCCAGAAAGCGTATTGCTGATGATGGGCATTACCCGCAAGCAATTACAGCAACTGGCCGAACGGGGACTGGCCGAAGGTTTTATGCAAGCCGATCCACAGGTGCATCACCCTGTAACTTTGGCGCAAATGCCACTGGTGGCCAGCGCCGAGCAAGCCCATGCCATTGCACAAATACAAGCCCAACAGGGCACATTTAAAGGGATTTTGCTTGAAGGCTTAACGGGCAGTGGCAAAACCGAAGTGTACTTACAAGCCATGCAACCGATGCTAGAAGCAGGCAAACAAGTGCTGGTGTTGGTGCCAGAAATCGGCCTGACCCCACAAACCGTGGGGCGCTTTAAAGCGCGGTTTCATGCCCGCACCGTCATGCTGCATTCGGGCATGACTGACGTTCAACGCCTGCAAGCATGGCAGGCCGCACACACCGGCCAAGCCGATATTGTGATTGGCACGCGCTCGGCGATTTTGACCCCCATGCCACGGTTGGGCATGATTGTGTTAGATGAAGAACACGACCTGTCGTATAAACAACAAGATAGCTTTCGCTACCATACCCGTGATGTGGCACTGCGACGCGGCCAAATGGCACAATGTCCAGTGCTGTTGGGGTCGGCCACACCGAGTCTAGAAAGCCTGCATCTGGCCGAAGACGGCAAACTGATGCACCTGCATTTGACCCATCGCGCCAGTGGCGCATCGCTGGCAACCCTACAACTGATTGACCTACGCGGCAAAAAACGCGACAACGGCCTGTCAAAAGAATTAATCAGCGCCATTGGTGAGCGCTTGGCGGCAGGTGATCAGGTGTTGGTGTTTTTAAACCGACGCGGTTATGCCCCCGTGCTGCTGTGCAGTGCCTGTGGTTGGCAAGCCGACTGCCCCAGTTGTGATGCGCATTTGACCGTACATCAAACGCCACGCCAGCACTTGCATTGCCACCATTGCACCTACCAAAGCCGACTGCCCACCGAATGCCTCGCCTGCAAGTCGGTTAATTTATTGCCCACTGGCACCGGCACGGCACGCCTAGAAGAAACCTTACGCGGCCACTTTGCCCAAACGCCGATCCTACGGGTTGACCGCGACACCACCAGTCGGGTGGGCAGTTGGGAGGCTATTTACGAACGTGCCAACACCCAAGGCGCGGCCATTTTGTTGGGCACGCAAATGCTGGCGAAAGGACATCATTTTCCGCATGTCACCTTGGTGGCTATTTTGGACGCCGATGGTGGGTTTTTAAGTGCCGACTTTCGCGCCCCTGAGCGTACCGCACAGCTCATTATGCAGGTGGCTGGACGGGCTGGGCGTGGACAAAAGGCCGGACAGGTGCTGATTCAAAGCTGGCAACCCGACAACCCCTTGCTACAAACCTTGATCAGCGCCGGATACGACCGCTTTGCCCAAAACACCCTAGACGAACGCCGCCTTGCCCAACTGCCCCCGTATCGCCATGCCGCTTTGTTGCGGGCGGAGTCTCCTAGCAGCGAAAAAACCGCTGCGTTTTTGCAACTGGCATTGGCACAACTGCGTGACCAACCGCACAGCCAAGCACTCGACATTTGGGGGCCGATTCCTGCACCCATGGAAAAACGTGCGGGGGTGTTTCGGGCGCACGCCTTGATTCTGTGTGCCGATCGGCGCATGTTGCACCAACTGATTGGCACATGGTGGCCGAGCCTGTGGGGTATTCCGGAGCGGCGCAGCGTGCGCGCCTCATTGGATATTGACCCGCAAGAACTTGCGTAATTGCACCTTCTCAACTGAGTACACACGATGGCAACAGGTCCACGGATCGCACGGTTTCAACCGCCCAAAGACGGTGACCCCAGCGACACCAAACAACAAAAAGCCCTGCTCTCGCAGCTTAAACAAGACATTGCCGATTTTAGACAGACCCGTTGGCCACCAGACGGTCTACACCCCAATCTGACCCAAATTCGTGATTTGCCCATTTATTGCGGCGAGGCCCACGATGTGGCGCGCTACCATGACGACTGGCTGCCGTATATTCAGCGGGCGCTGGCGTTTTATCCCGATGCCCACGTCGGCCCTGAGGCACTGCCGCTGCCCTCCTCGCTGGGTTTGCCTTTGTTTGTCGATCACGTCCAGCGCCTACACCTGACCCGCACCCACGCCAAAGAGTCCAAATCGTTTGGCGCTGTGGGAACCCTACTGGATCGCTGTGGGGCATATACCGACACTGAACAGCAGGCCATGCGCGACTTTTTACACGCCAACCCTGACGGCCAACTGGTGGCCCATCGGGCGTTTATTGATCTGCGGGCCTATGTGTTTAGGCTACATCCGGTCACCAGTGAGACCCTACTGCCTGAACGCGTGCGTTTTTATCGTACCGGCTTGGTGCTGACCACTCAGCCCGACTTTGAAATTCTTGATAGCCGCCAAAAACCACGCAAACAACGCTCCGACGCCTATCAAAATGCCTTGGGCAATAACAGCACATGGACAGTCTTTGGCCGTGAAGGCCGTCTGTTTGACGACGACGACGACGACGACAACCTGCCCTAAACCAGCCACGCCTTGCGCCATGCTCAACAAACCCTCGACATGATCCTGTTGTTTGGGCTGCTATGCTGGCGGCTGCCCTGACCGTCTTGGAGTGTCTGGCCCATGTCAATGCTGTTGCAAGCCACACTCTTTTTGGGTGCGGCGGTTCTGTTGGTGCCACTCGGGCGGCGCTTTGGCGTTGCCACGGTATTGGGCTATTTGCTCACAGGGATTGTGTTAGGCCCTAGTGTGCTGAATGTCGCAGGCGACACCAACGCAGTCATGCATTTGGCCGAGTACGGCGTGGTCATGCTGCTGTTTTTAATTGGCTTAGAGCTTCAACCGTCACGGCTGTGGGCGCTACGGCGCTCGATCTTTATGATGGGTGGCCTGCAAGTGGGCGTGACCGGCGTGGTGTTGATGCTACTGGCATGGCAACTGTTTGGTTTTGAACTCGATTCTAGCTTTATTATTGGCTTTGGCTTGGCGTTGTCATCGACCGCCTTTGTGCTGCAATTGCTCACCGAAAAACACCAACTGGCCAGCACGCATGGTCGCAAAGCCTTTGCCATTTTGCTGTTTCAAGACATTGCCGTTATTCCCTTGCTGGCGGTATTGCCATTATTGGCGGGTGCGCGGCAACAGCACGCCAATCTGGGTTATTTTTTATCCGTGATTGCAGTATTTGGCGGGTTAATCATCGCCAGTCGCGTGGTGGTGCGGCCGTTTTTTCGCTTTGTGGCCTTAAGTGGTGCAACCGAACTGCTCACAGCGGTCGCGCTGTTTATTGTCATGGGTGTGGCGGTATTGATGAACCACTTGGGCATCAGTATGGCCTTGGGCGCATTTTTAACCGGCGTTTTGCTGGCCGACTCCGAATACCGCCATGAGCTAGAAGCCAGTATTGAACCCTTTAAAGGCTTATTGCTGGGCTTGTTTTTTATGTCGGTAGGCATGAGTACCCAACTGTCCTTACTGGCCGAACAACCCTTGCTGTTAATCGGCTGTGCCATTGGCCTGATGCTGATCAAAATGAGCGTGTTGGCGGTGATTGCCCGTCTATCCGGTCAACGCTGGCCGACCAGTGTGCGGCTGGGCGTGGCCTTGGCACAAGGTGGCGAATTTGCCTTTGTGCTGTTTAATGCTGCCGGACAACAACATGTGCTGGATGCCCACATGGTCGCCCCGCTCAACCTGATTGTCACCTTGTCGATGGCACTCACGCCCTTGTCGTTTTATGTACTGGAAAAATGGATTAACCCCCGTTTTGACGCCATGAAACCCGAACAACGCTATGACCAAATCCCTGATGACGAACACCAAGTGATCATTGCCGGTTTTGGCCGTGTAGGGCAGATCATTGGGCGGGTACTGCGGATGCATAATATCGAATTTACTGCGATTGAAAAAAGCGTCAAACAAGTTGATTTTGTGCGTAAATTTGGCAACCAAGTCTACTATGGCGACCCCACCAACCCAGACCTATTACGGGCAGCGGGCATTCAAAAAGCGCGACTGTTTATTTTGGCATTGGATGACATCGAAAAATCGATTCGCACCGCCCGTTATCTACGCCGCACCTATCCACATTTAATCATTTTGGCACGCGCGCGTGACCGGCAACACGTCTACCGCCTGCGTGATGCGGGCGTGCAATCGGTCTGGCGCGACACCTATCTCACCGCGCTGGACATTGCCCGTCAGTCGCTCGAAAGCATGGGTGTAGATGCCGAACATGCCCGCGACAGCATTGCGGTATTTCACGACTACGACGAACGCCTACTCGCCCGCCAACAAGCCATTTATGACGACGAAGCCCAACTGATTGCCACCGCTCGCGCCGCTGCCACCGAACTTGAAGGGCTGTTTGACAGCGACCTACGCAGCAAAGCCTATCAAGACCGTCACAAACCCAGTACCGGACAGGGCAAATCTCCGCCACATCCGTTGCCCTAAAATGGCGAGTATCCATCACCTGTGGGTTGATATTTACCGCAGGTGACTTCATTGAGTCAGGCATAGGAGTGCTTAACCATGACCGACACCCGCCAACGATTTTTTATTGAAAACAGCCCTGTTCGGGGTGACGTGGTGCATTTGGATGCTGCCCTGCATACCATCTTGCGCCAACGCCACTACCCCAGCGCGATTGCACAACTGCTCGGCGAAATGCTGGCCGCTGCCGCCCTATTAGCCAGCACCCTCAAAATGCAAGGCCGACTATCGATTCAAGCGCAAGGCAGTGGCGCATTTAAATGGGCGATGGCGGAATGCAGCAACGACGGTGACCTTCGTGGGCTGGCCGAATGGAACGAACAGCACGACTTTTCGGGTTTACACAGTGCCAACGACGCCCTCAACGCCCTGCAAGATGCGGTATTATTTATCAACATCGAACCAGACGGCGGCGAACGCTATCAAGGCATTGTGCAGCTAGAAGGCGAATCCTTGGCGGCGTGTTTGTCGCAGTACTACGACTGGTCGGCACAGATTCCCACCCGTTTAGCCTTAAGTGCAGATGCCCATTCCGCCGGTGGCCTGCTGATTCAACTGCTGCCCCGCACTGAAGACGAAAAAGAATCGGTCGATACCGACCTCTGGCCGCGTCTCACCCTGCTGACTGACACCATCAAACCCGCAGAACTGCGCGACTTGGACGCCACCGAAGTGCTGTATCGTTTATACAACGAAGAAGACGTGCGCTTGCCTGATGCAGACAACCTGCGCTTTGCCTGCACCTGCTCACGCGGGCGGTGCGAAACCGCCTTGGTTCAAGTGGGTCGGGATGCGGTGCAAGAACTGCTCAATGACGACACTGAAATCAAGATGGACTGCCAATTTTGCAACACGCAGTACCGATTTGGCGCAGAAGAAGCACTGGGCTTGTTTGGTATTCATGTGAGCTAATCCCGCAGGCTGTGGCGGGCGTCATGCTCACGTCACGTCAGCGCGTCACACTGTCCGATCATGCGTGTGATCGGACTTTTTTATGTCTCGCCCTATTCTGCCCGAACTGATCCAACTGGAACGCCTGCTGGATCATCCGGCCTTGCGCCATCGGGTGTTGGCGCAGGTTGATGGCCTACCGGTGTATGAAGTCGAACTGGGCAGAGCGGACGGCACTCTGCCCACTTTGGCCTTGTTTGGGGGCGTGCATGGCAACGAACGCATCGGGAGCCAAATTTTATTGGCATGGCTTGAGCATCTGCTTAGTCGGCTGACATGGGATCGCACCTTGCAACACCTGCTGACCCGTGTGCGCATTGTGATGATGCCCTTAGTCAACATTACAGGGCTACACAAAGCCACCCGCGCCACCGCAGAGGGCGTTGATTTAATGCGCAATGCGCCCGTCACTGCACGCGGATTGCACCTATGGCCGTTGGCCGGTCAACAACTGTCACGGCACTTGCCGTGGTATCGCGGCACTCAGTTGGCGGTCGAGAGCCAAGCCCTCATCGACTGCGTACAACACGCCCGTCAGCGTGCCAATTTTGTGTTGGCCATGGACTTACACTCTGGTTTTGGCATGAAAGACCGGCTGTGGTTTCCGTATGCGGGGCATCGCCTACCCCCGCCACATTTGGCCGAAGCACTGGCCTTGTGCGATATGTTTAACAGCAGCTATCCACTACATGATTTTTATACCATTGAACCGCAAAGCCTCAACTACACCACCCACGGCGACTTGTGGGATCACCTGTACGACCTTGCCCGACAAGATCAAGGGCCGTTATTACTGCCGTTTACCCTAGAGATGGGGTCATGGTTGTGGTTGCGCAAAAACCCACGGCAGTTGTTTGACCGCTTGGGGCTGTTTCATCCGGTGTTGCCACATCGGTTGCGCCGTGTGCTGCGCCGCCACTGGACGCTGCTCGATTTTGTGCTGCGCGCCACCGCCGACCATGACCAATGGCAACCAGACGCCGAGACGCGCTTTGTGTTGCATCAGTTGGGGGTGGAGCGGTGGTATTTGTAGCAACAGGACAAATCAAATATCTGCCATGTCGCTCTTTTTACGATGAGGCTGTGCAACACGAAAAAACGTTTTTGCGCGGCTGCCAATGGTGTCACGGGTCTGATGCAAGCCGCTTTATTTGCTTCATAGATCACTAAAAAAACAATATCAATAGAGTATAAACTTTATTGATGAGCAACGATTTGATGCGCCCTCCACAAGTAAACTCCAAAAGCGCATCATCAGCAAGCATTGTGCATCAAACGACTCATCCCTTCGATACCAGATGGATTCCGGCCTACACGGAAATGACAGCACAGGGATAACCCAATAAAAAAACCGCCCTTTTGGGCGGTTTGCGCAACGGTTCGCCCCAGCACACCATCCATGGCATGTTGGTTTTTGCCGTGGTTTTATTTGTGCAATTGAATCGCTTTAGGGCTTGCCGTCAAGTAACCCACGGCTGAACCAAAGCGGTCTTTGTAGTTGGCATTTAAGAGCGGCTCAAGCGTTGTCTTGACCACATTATGAATGGTGCCCCAATCGCCAGCATGTTGAAAATTACTGGTGATATACGTCCAGCCGTTCAGGTCATCCACCACCCCCAAACCAGTGGCCTCTGCACCAGCGGGCATTGACACTAAACGGCTTAATTGTTTGGTATCCACGTTATAGGCCCACAGAAAATTATTCACATGCTGGCTGCTGTCTTCGCCAATAAACAGCGTGCGCATTTTTTCCGAGAACTTGAGGTTATCAGGGTTGGCGACCATGTTTGGATTGGCGGTGTTGCCTAACGCATCAGGGGCAAAAGTCACGCCATCAGCAGCCAACAAATCTTCACCAACAAACAAGGCTTTGGTGCTAACCGGAACCCATTCGCTGTTGATGGTCATTGCGCCTGTGTCTTTTTGGCCGCCAGTCAAGGTATGCGCCAATACACCGCCGGCTTCTAGTTGCTTGGGCAAACTAATACCGCTTTGTGCATTCCAACCTTTGGCATTGTTGAGCACCATTGAGCTGACCATATTTTGCAAGGCTGAATACGCCACTTTATCCTTGGCATTTACGGTAGTACCTTCCATTTTGGTAAAACCCATGCTGCCGCCTTTCAGGTAGGCATAACGATGGGTTTCTAAAAAGGCAGCGGCTTTTTCCATCCCCGCTTTAACTTTAATCCAGTTGGCTTTACCGTTGGTAAACACCTTGGTATAGCTCGCATCGACTGGATCGGTGGTGAGCACTTCCATGATATCGGCTGGTTTTAAAGTGTTTGCCAAAGTTTCAATCTCGGCACTGGTGGCATGACCCAAGTTGATCCATGTGATGGCACAGCCTGCGGCGCTTGGATCAATCGAAAAACCTGTGCCTAGTTTGGCGACATATAAGGTGCCTGCCGACAAGTCTTTTTCTTTGTCAGCCACAAACATAAATAAGCCGGCGTTGGTGTTGTCATCGCCCATTAATGCTGTGCGGTTGTCCGGCATCATTTGAATCAGTTCGTGCGAGATACGGCCTAAGCAATAGTGCTTTTTAATGTGACCTGTACCGTCCGGATTGACCGTGACTTCTGGTAAATGACCATAGTGATAGGGATTGGCTGTGGTCTCATTGCCAAAAAGGTTTTTGCTATAGGCTTTAAATTGGTTGTCTGTTCCCGCTGCAACAGCAAACGCATCTGGTTCGTATTCTTCGCTGGATAAATGCGTGCCCCACGGCGATAGACTCGCTCCACAGGTGATCCACAGGCCATGTGCGCTAGAAGTATCAACATTGTGATACTTCACCAAACTCAGTTGGCCAGTGCTTTGATCTTGATCAAGCGTCAACACCGCGATTGGTGATGGCAGCTTGCCATAAGTCGAGTTACCAGCTTGATCACGCGTAGTATATTCAAACTGCACCACAGCAAACACAGCCTTGCCTTTAATGCCAGTCACTGTGGGGTTATCTAATTTCAGCAGCGAGGTGCCATCGGGACTGTCCGAAAAAAACTGGCGCTCTTTACCGACAACAGAAGTATCCATAATCGGCTGGCCGTTAATATCGACATACCCACCGGCTAAGATTTTACCGCCTTGACCATTACTGACCAAATCGCCCGTAATAAAAAATGGCTGATAAGACAAATTATAAGCCAATGACGAGCCATCACTCAGCTTGACCATCAGGCTGGAGTTGACCAACGTGGTAGCCATGTCTGCGGGTTTGGCTAAGGTGGGTGCCGCCATTGGATAAAATGTCGCCGCAGTTAGCGTGGCCGCAGGGGTGCTGTCGTCTGAGCTGTCATTGCAACCTGCCAATAGGCTGGTTGATGCCATCGCACCGATAGGCAATAACGGCGCACTGGCAAAATACTTGAGCATTTGGCGGCGGGAGGTTTTAGGTAAACGTAGCTCGGTCATGGTCATATCCTAGCAAAGGCAAACATGCAGATGCCGCCAAGGCTAGGGCCGCGACATGACAGTGGGCTGACACCCAGATGACAACCCGATGATGGATAGTTGCTCGGCTTAACGAACGACCGTTTGCCAGCTCACGTCACCCTGTACCGTCTCAAGCGTCATGATCAATTGATCCGCAGGATGCAGCGCCGCAACACCAGACGGTGTGCCAGTCATGATCACATCGCCTGCCAGCAGGCTAAAGGTCTCGCTGATATGCGCCACCAAACCCACCACATCAAACAACATGGCGGCGGTCTGGCCGTGCTGGCGAGTCACACCATTGACGGTTAAGTGAAACTGGACCTGCGTAAAGTCAGCCACCGCCGCAACGGGCAACCACTCACCCAACAAGCAAGAACCATCAAAGGCTTTGGCACGCTCCCACGGATGGCCTTTGGTTTTGAGGGTGTTTTGCAGGTCACGCAACGTTAAATCTAAGCCTAAGGTCACACCATCAATGGCGGCCTGTGCCTGCTCACGGTTGGCATGGCTTAACGGCTGGCCGATCCGAACACACAGTTCGGTTTCAAAATGACATTCGCCCTGCCCTTGCGGCCAGACAATACCATCGGCCAATGCACGCACGCTGGTTGAAGGCTTGATAAACAAAATCGGCGTATCTGGCACGGCATTGCCGAGTTCTTTGGCGTGTTCGGCGTAGTTGCGGCCAACACAAATGATCTTAGATGGAGTCATGACACAGTCCTATGCACATCAAGCAAGCCAAACGATGCGGGCAGCGTGCCAAAAACCAACGCGTTTGACTAGCTATTGGGGGAACTTAGCGGTCTGTTGGCTCGATTTTTGTTGAGAAAAAAAATGGCGCTGACCGATGTAAGCTAAGATGCTCGCATTCGCACATTGTTGGGTGCAGGGATCGTGCGCATCGGCCATGTTTAAGGGGTATCAGGCTTGAGTCATCAATATGAGTAGTGTGATT
>JBEANQ010000050.1:0-14269 GCA_041165345.1 Pseudomonadota bacterium | reverse complement strand
ACTTTTGATGCACCAAAAGTAAGCAAAAGTGCCTTTTCGTGCAAAACTCGCCATCCATGGCTCGAACAATTGCACTCAGGCATCCCTGCAAAAAGCACTCGATCTGCTGAACTGACTAGCATGAAGACATGATGTCCCGTTTTGAGGTGCTAGCCAGCAAGGTTGAGTGCTTAGCCTAGTAGCAAAGTGTTGATACGCTTCAGATAAGCGGCAGGGTCTTCAGGCAAGCCACCTTCAGCCAACAGCGCTTGGTCAAAAATCACGTGGGCAAGGTCATCAAACTGGCCGGTTGTGTCCAGACGTTTGATCAACGGATGCTCAGGGTTGATTTCTAGCACAGGTTTGCTGTCGGGCATGTCTTGGCCGAGTTGCTTCATCATGCGTGCCATTTGGCCGGACATTTCGCCATCACCCACCACCAAACAGGCAGGGCTATCGACAAGGCGTGTGGTGACGCGTACCGATTTGGCTTTGCCGGTCAATGTGCCGTTCAGCTTGTCCAGCAAGGGCTTCAAGGTTTCGGCGGCGGCTTCAGCGGCTTTTTTCTCTTCGTCGTCTTGCAGGTCGCCCAAATCGACAGCACCTTTGGCCACGCTTTGCAGTGTTGCGCCGTCAAATTCTTGCAAGAAGTTAAGCGCCCATTCGTCAACACGGTCGGTCATCAACAGGACTTCAATGCCTTTTTTGCGGAACAGCTCGAGTTGCGGGCTGTTTTTGGCGGCAGCAAGGCTGTCGGCGGTGATGTAGTAGATGGTGCTTTGGCCGTCTTTCATACGGGCTTTGTAGGCCGCAAACGAGACCGATACGTCATCGGTTTGGGTGCTAGCAAAGCGGAGTAATTTGGCAATTTTTTCTTGGTTGCCAAAGTCTTCGCCCAAGCCTTCTTTGATCACGGCACCAAATTCGCGGTAGAAGGTGGCGTATTGCGCTTGTTTGTCGGCATCGTCGCTGCTGGCCAGTTGCTCAAGTGTGCTGAGGACGCGGCGGGTGTTGCCTTCGCGGATGGCGCGGACGTCGCGGCTTTCTTGTAGCAGTTCACGGCTGACGTTCAGCGGAAGGTCGGCGCTGTCAATCACACCCTTCACAAAACGCAGGTACGGCGGCAGTAGGTTGTCGGCGTCGTCCATAATAAACACACGCTTAACGTACAGCTTGAGACCCGACTGACGCTCACGATACATCATGTCTTGTGGGGCTTTGCTGGGGATATACAGCAGTTGGGTGTATTCGGTGCTGCCTTCTACGCGGTTGTGAGTCCAAGTCAGCGCATCGCTTTGATCACGGCTAATTTGCTTATAAAACTCTTGGTATTGCTCATCCGAGATGTCTTTTTTGCTGCGTGTCCACAAGGCACTGGCCGAGTTGATGGTTTCCCATTCGTCGGTGGCAACCATTTGACCCGACTGACCTTCTTCTGCTGCGTCTTGCCAGACTTCTTTTTGCATCTGAATCGGCAAGCTAATGTGGTCAGAATACTTGTTGATGATGCCTTTGGTTTTCCAGCCATCAAGGTACTCTTTGGCGTCGTCACGCAGGTGCAGCACAATGCTGGTGCCACGCTGGGCACGCTCGATTTGCTCGACGTCAAATTCGCCGGTTCCGCCACTGATCCAACGCACGCCGTCTGTCACGGCTGCACCGGCTTTGCGCGATTCAACGGTGATTTTATCGGCCACAATAAAGCCCGAATAAAAACCCACGCCAAACTGACCAATCAGTTGCGCGTCCGACTTTTGGTCTCCAGACAGTTTGGACATAAAGTCTTTTGTGCCCGACTTGGCAATCGTGCCAAGGTTGTCGATGGCTTCTTGCTGCGTCAACCCAATGCCGTTGTCGGTGATGGTGATGGTGTTGGCGGCTTTGTCGAGCGTGACACGAACCCGAAGGTCGGGTTGGTCTTCGTAGTAGTCAGGATGATTAATGCCTTCAAAGCGCAGTTTGTCGCAGGCATCGGAGGCGTTTGAAATCAGTTCACGCAAAAAAATCTCGGGGTTGGAGTACAGCGCGTGGGTCACTAAATGCAGCAGTTGGGCGACTTCGGCCTGAAAATGATGACGCTGGGTATTGGCGGTGTTCTCGCTCATGGCAATCTCCTTGACTCAATCACACAATAATCGGCACACATGCACCGATGGGATTGCTACAGGAGTGGGGGAGATTCAGAGGATTTCAAGCAAATCATCCCGCACTTGCTCGGCTTTTGTGCAGAAAAACCGGTCAGCACCTGCCCATCACACATGATGCAGTCGATCAAGCGTTGTTCGGGTCTTTGCTCAACCGAGCTGCTTGCACACTTGATGGATGGGCTATCGGGTCTTTGTTTAAGGTGTAACACACGCTCAGATTTTGCTGTCATTCCCTGAGCAGAACTGATGTTAAGAATTGGTATGAATCATATGCCGACAAAATAATGTCTACGTACAGATAAAATACTGGCACTGATGCAGCTGGCGCTTTATCATCTCGCCCTACTGTGGTGACTGTTGAATCCGTCCGGTGACCACACCCCGTTTTGAACGCTTTGCAGGGCATGTGATCCGTGGCCTGACATCCTAGCCCCTGACCACAAGTCGGGGGTTTTTATTTGCCCCTCCTGCCCGTGCCCTTGAACTGGAAACCAGCCCTCATGATTAACAACGACGTTTTGCGTAGCCTGCGCTACATGCTCAATATCCGTGAAATCGACCTGATTGCCCTCATGGCACTGGCCGAAACACCAGTTTGCCTTGATCCCGTGACATTGGCACAAATGGAAAGCTACTTGCTGCGTGACGACGAGGAAGGCCGCGAGTTTTGTCCTGACCGTGTGTTAGAAGACATCTTAAATGGCCTGATTGTACAGCGACGTGGCCCACGCGACAGCAGCTCCCCCGCCCCTGCCGCATCTAATCCCTATAAGCCACTGACCAATAACGTCATGCTGAAAAAAATGCGTATTGCCTTTGAGCTGCATGAGCAAGATATGTTAGACCTGCTCAGCACCGCCGAATTTGCCGTGAGCCGCCCAGAACTGAGCGCCTTGTTCCGCAGTTTTGGTCATAAGCACTACCGTGCCTGTGGCGACCAAATGCTGCGCTATTTTTTGAAAGGTCTGACCCAACGCCTCCGCAAAGACGCCTAAGTCTGCACAGGCAGCCCGCTCAGGGTTGCCTGCTCGCTCTTGCCCTGTCACGGCATCACCAAAAATCAGAATATACATTCCGACCAAGCCCCCAAAAACCGTGAACCCAATCACAGACGAATTCACATTGCTCTGGCACTATTTCACCCCGCAACGGGGTTTCCCGACGCCACTTTCCCGTCTTGATGGATGAATCTGCATGAAAAAAACTCTGATACTCGCTGTATTAGCGCTCAGCATGACCGAAGTGTCACACGCGCGTACCGATGACAAAACCAAACCAATTTTGCTGGTTCACGGCTGGAGTGCGACCCAAACCGGCTACGACTGTAGCAGCTACTTTGCCAGCACCATCAGTGCGCTCAAAGCACAAGGGTTTAGTAATATCAGCACGGTGGGTTATTACAGCAAAGACAGCAATTGCACCATCAACCTACAAACGTTTGACAACACGCTCACCAACGACAGCCCATGGAAAACCATCGGTGCCGCCTTTAGCCGTTATATTCAACAAACCTACACCTCGACCGGTCAAGTGGTCGATTTGGCTGGTCATTCCATGGGTGGCTTAATTATTCGTGGTGCGATTCAAGGTGCTGCCGAAAAACAAGCGGGCTTTGCCCCAATCATGGTGGAAGATGCGCTGACCATCTCAACCCCACATGGTGGCACCAATAGCTCGTCATTTTGCTGGTCAACCCAATGCCGTGCGATGGCCAAAACCAATGCCGACATTAAGTGGCTGGCCACCAATGGCAATCCGCAATCGTTAATTGCCACCGATTGGACCGTGATGGGCTCGACCTCGGACGAAATCGTCAGTATCAGCAGTGCCTTGGCGATGACCCTTGATACCAACCACACCGTGACCTACTCCGGCCTGAGTCATTTGGGCATTTTAAAAGATGCCCCTGCCAATGCTCGCGCCGGTGAAGCCCTACAATTGGGCAGCAAATAACCCCCGATTGAATCCTGTGTAATAACCCCACACGCCCCGTCTCATGATGGGGCGTGTGCATTGAAGTCGCCTTAACGCGGACGGGTCTGATGCGACTGTGACAACGCATCGGTCAGTTGCACCAACTGTACAAAGGCATGGCGGTAGCCGCCTTGGTCTGTGCCCAATCCTTGCTGGGCTAATGCAGCACTGTCGGCATAATGCCATTGTCCGGCATACTTGCTGCCTTTGAGCAACTGACCATACCCCGCCACCGCTGCGCTAAAACGCCAATCCGCACTGGGGGTACGACTCACTAGCTGATCAATCGGCACACTCCATTCGGTGCTGGTATTGCCGTCAGGTTGTTTATAACGCACCCGCAAAAACCCCCACTCTTCAGCCGTTTTTCGCGCTGCGGGTATGGCAGTCGGTGTGCTGTAGCGGCGCTCGGCCAGCAAACCTGCTTTGCCCACAGGCGTGAGCTCATACAGTGCTACCACGCTTTTGCCTGCACCCACTTCGGCGGCGTCAATGTTGTCGTTTTTAAAATCTTGCTCATTCAGAACGCGGTTTTCATAGCCGATCAAGCGCCACTCTTTGACCTGTGCCGGATTAAACTCGATCTGCAATTTAACGTCTTTGGCCACCGTGTTAAAGGTCGCGGCTAGCTCTTCATCCAGCACTTTGCGGGCTTCTGCCAACGAGTCAATGTAGCTGTAATTGCCATTTCCAACATCAGCGATTTGCTCCATCATCGCTTCGTTGTAGTTGCCTTGACCAAACCCTAAGGTACTCAGCGAAATCCCTCGCGTGCGCGCCCGCGCCACCATTTGTTTGATACTGTCCGTGTCCGACACGCCCACATTAAAATCACCGTCGGTCATCAAGACGATTCGGTTGATGCCGTCCTTGATCAGGTGTTGTTCGGCTTGGTCATAGGCCAATGTGAGCGCGGCCTCACCATTGGTCGAGCCTCCCGCCGTCAGACGGTCAATCGCAGCCAAAATTGTGGCTTTATCACTGCCGCTGGTGGATGGCAGTTCGACTTGCGTGCGCCCTGCATACACCACCATCGACACCCGATCTTGTGGGCGAAGTCGCTGAGTCAGCAGGCGCAAACTGGCCTGTACCAGTGGCAGTTTTTCAGGGTCGTCCATCGAACCAGACACATCCACCAAAAATACCAAATTAGCCGCCGGTTGCGCGCTGGCACTCACCTGTACCGCTTTAACCCCAACCCGCAACAACAGGTTGTCGGCGTTCCACGGTGATGCGGCCAGCTCGGTACGGACTGCAAACGGGTGCTGACGATTGGGCAATGCGTCGTCGTACGAAAAATAGTTCAGTAGTTCTTCAATCCGCACCGCATCCGTAGGAGGCATTTGGCCGTGTTGAATCATGCGGCGAATGTTGGCGTATGCACCAGTATCCACATCAAGACTCAAGGTAGACACGGCATCGGTTTGGGCGTTTTTGACCTCGTTTTCGGCCATCTTTTGATAACGCTCACGGCTGGCCGCAGCCATGTGAGGGGCGGCAGCCATAGCACCATAGGCCATGCGATGCGCAGGCTGGATCATAAGCTGCGGCTTCATTGAGGCCACTGGCACAATCGCCAAGACAGGCGCAGGCATCGACTGATCGGCCACATTTGCGGTGGCATCCGCAGTGGTCGTCGGTGATGTTCGCACCATTGATGGTGTACTACAGGCCGAGAGCAAGAGCATCAAACTGGCCGATAAGGTCGTCAGTGACGACAAGCGGGTGTAGGGGCGCATGTGGTGTTTATCCGGTCGGGTCTTTGTCCTCCGATCAAAAACCATCTCACCTTGCGCGTGTGTAATGTTGTGTGCTGTGCCGCCAGTAGAAATCGCCTAAGATTTTGGCCGTCGAATACTGACCTTTAAGCCAGCGGGTTTGCTGCTGATCCACGCACAAAAACGCGCAATCTCGGGGTGAGCCGCCAGCAAATCCACTTGATAAAAGGCCGTGGCGAGGCTGATGTTGTCTAGCACGGCATGGACTTGTGAATGACAAGGACGGCACAGTAACGCAATCGATTGCTGCATGTCGGCGCGTTCAAACTGGCGTTGGGTGCGGGCCTTATTGTGACGAGATTGTGGAATCAGATGTGTCGGGTCAGTGGCAATTGCACACGACCACACAACTGACACGCGGCAGCACTGGCCGCCTGCTCGCCGCCTTCGGTCATGTGTTGCTGCGTGTCGCGGTTCTGCTGTGCCATCAATCGTGCCTTTAGGCGACGGCAGTGCGCTGGGTTGCCTCATGCTGCTGGGCAAATTGACGCACCAAATCGGCCACGGCTTTGGGCTGACTTAAAATCCCCCAATGCCCCGTATTCAGGCGATTCACCGTCAACTGAGGGACCCAACGTGCCAAGTCATCCATGAGTGCTTTGCCCACAAACACGTCACGCTCCAACACAATCGCCTGAACCGGACAATGCGCAATCCGCACGTTGGGATGCCATAACCGGTCCATAAAATTGGCACGATACAGGTTCACCCCCTGCATCCCATCTTGCGTTTGGCTGGGGTTTTGCGGCAAGCCAGACGCACCTTCCATGCGTTCAACCACCCAATGCCAATGACGCCCCCACACGGTTTTCCACAGCAAAGGCGCAGCCCACGGCAAATGAAAAAACGCGATATACCAAGACTTGGCCAATTGCCCCAAAAAGGTTTGTTTATTGTCTTTGGCACGGTCACGCAACCAAATAGCGGCATGATCCAACGACGGGCCAGACAAAGTGGTAAAACTTAAAATCTGACCTTGCAAGCGCGGAGTGGCGACTGACTCCCAACTCTGAATCGAACCCCAATCATGGGCAACCAAATGAAACGCTCGCTGCCCCAACAACGCCCGACTCACCGACGCTAAATCTTGTGCCAATTGCTCTAAGCGATACGCCCGAATCGCGCTGGGGGCATCGGACAGCCCTGCGCCACGTACGTCATAGGCAATCACATAAAAATCGTGCGCCAGTTGCTCGGCAATCGGTGTCCATACACTGTGACTGTCTGGATAGCCATGCACCAAAATCATTGGCGGACGGGTGGCGTCTCCCCATGTTTGAACATGTAACGTGATGCCATCGGTGGTGGTGATGCGTGAGGTGGTCATCGAAATCCCCTAAAAACAGCCCAAAGCAAAGTAGCGTTATAGCCAGCCCTAGCCAGAATGAACAGCGCCAAAAGTGACACCCTGCATGTCGGGTTGCCATGCGGGGTATTTTTGCATGACGGATTCAAACAACGCTGAATCACACCAATACGACAACCACTGCTGTAAATGTGGATAGGGTGCAGCCGCAAACCAGCCACGATCCACATGGGCAAACTGGCGCACAAACGGAAAAATCGCTACGTCAGCCCAACACGGTTGATCGGCCAACAAAAACCGATGCTGCCCCAGCAACGTATCAAGCTGGTGCAAAAACGCCTCACCTGCGGCACGATGCTCGGCCTGTGTCTGTGACGGGTCGCGCTCTGGATATTTATAGCGGTCGAGTTGAGCTTTAAACGGGCCATCATTATGGGCAATCAACCGTTGTATCTGTGGCAGCAGCACCGGCATGAACCAGCCGTCTGGGTCATGCTGTTGCAACGCCCACTGCATGATATCAAGGCTTTGCTCAATCACCTGTCCATCTATGGTCTGCAACACGGGCACAGTACCTTTGGGCGAGATTGCCAACAATGCTGCGGGTTTGGCGCGCAATACCACCTCACGCAACTCAACCACGATGTGGCTATAGACCAACGCCAAACGCGCCCGCATGGCATAAGGACAACGCCGGAATGAATACAACACCGGCCACGCTGTATCAGATTGCATATTGACCACTCTCTGGCTGCTTCGACACCCGAAGTGTACGGAATGCCCACGACTTCAAACGTTTCAGTCAGTTTTTTCTGTTCGGGGGGTCGCTATACTGCATCCATTGAATTGAACAGATGCAGAGACCACAATGTTAAACGCATTACGGCATAGCCCATTCTTTTTAAAAGCGCTCCTCAACACCTATGCGCCTTATGTTGGCGCAGGCGTACGAGTCAAACAGCTTCTTTTAGATGATGGCCTCATTGATGTAGAGATGCCCCTGACCCGATTCAACAAAAACTATGTCGGCACTCAATTTGGCGGCAGCCTCTATAGCATGGTTGACCCCTTTTATATGCTGATCTTGATTCACCGCTTAGGGCCGGACTACATCGTCTGGGACAAAGCCGCCACGATAGACTTTAAAGCCCCCGCACGCGGCGCTGTTCATGCACGCATTCAACTGAGCACCGAAGATATTGATCAAATCCGTGAGTTAGCCGCCGCCGGTGGTGCAGTGCTACAAAGTTATACCGTGCGTATTTTAGCCAACGACGACAGCATCGTGGCTGAAGTCCAAAAAACCTTATATATCCGCAAAAAAAGGCATTGATCAGGCGTTGATGTGGTCTGTTGAGGTGCGTTTGCAACCCCAAACAGACCCTAAAATCATGGCCGTAACACCTCAACAAACAGGGTATTCAGGGTCGGCCAAACAGCGGGGTCGGCTTGTCCACTGATGCCCTGATAATGCTGTAAACGCGCAATTTCTTGCACAATCCAGTCATTTAACACAGCAACAGGCGCTTGAGTCGCCTGCTCACTGACGTGGCGCTTGACCGCCAGCAATGTGTCAATTGCCGCTTGTACAGTTGGATGATCCAACACCGTGCGCAACACCTCAAACTCAATCGGCGCAACCTCGCCATAGCGCTCTAACCAACGCACCGCCAGCAAGGGCCGCAACACATACAGGTATTTTTTAAGCGAGACCTGTGGGCTGCATAAATATTGGCTAAAGTTCTTTTTGGCTGTGCTGCGATAATGATAAATGCCTTTTTCGACCGAATAATGGGTCGCCAACCACGCTTGTGCGCGGGCGGCAAAATCGCCCCTTCGTTGATACACAATCGGCGAATGCAGCCATTCTACGATGCCACAATTAGACTTTGCCATTAAGCGCAAGGCTTTACGGACATCCCAACCGTTAATGTCCATCTCATCTAAAATGGGGTATTCAATCACGTCACGGCGGTCTTCAACATCAATCGACAGATACCAATCGGCATGACGCACATACACAAAGCGGCAGTCATAGTCGGAGTCTGGCGAGTGAAATCCCCATGCCCGACTGCCCGACTCAATCGCCCACAAAATGGTGATGTCGTGTTCCTGCTCGGCTGCTGCCAAGCGGCGCATAATGTCGGCATGAGCCTCGGGTGCAATGGCAGAATGCTGGGCAGCATCAACTTGCGCCGCAAGCAAAAACGCCAATCCGTGGGCGGGGGGATTAACGGTCAGCACTGGCATTCACCATAGGGGTGACGCTTTTTTCGCCACACAACACAATCAATAGGTTGCTCACCAACGCGGCTTTGCGGTCATTGTCTAGGCTCACCGTGCCTTTTTCTTCCAAACGAGCCAAAGCCAGTTCGACCATACCCACCGCGCCATCCACAATCTGCCGACGCGCCGCCACAATCGCCGAGGCTTGCTGACGTTGCAACATGGCATGGGCAATTTCGGGAGCGTAAGCCAAATGGCTAATCCGTGCTTCCACGACGGTCACACCCGCGCGTGACAGGCGTTCATTCAGTTCATTTTCAAGGTAATCGTTAATCTGACCGGTGCTGTCACGCAGGGTCATCACTGCTTCTTCGTCTTCATTGTGGTCATAGGCATACGTGCCCGCCAAGTTACGCACGGCGGCTTCAGACTGAATATGCACAAACAGCTCGTAGCTATCGACATCAAAGACGGCGCGGGCGGTGTCGGCGACTTGCCACACCACGACGGCGGCAATTTCAATCGGGTTGCCGTTTTTGTCGTTGACCTTGAGCATTTCGCCATTCAAATTGCGGGCGCGCAGGCTAATTTTTTGTTTACTGTAAAAAGGGTTGACCCACCGTAGGCCACTTTTTTTCATGGTGCCCATGTAAGTGCCCAAAAACGTGGTGATCACGGCTTCGTTGGGGGCAATGACTGACATGCCTTTAAAAATCAAGATACTCAGTACAAACAGACCAATGGTGCTGACACTCGGCTCATCAGTGCGGGCAAAATCAAGCACCGACCAACCAAACAACACGAGAGCAATGACTAAAAACACATAGCCACTCATGGCAAATAGCAGCGGTTTTTCGTTGACGGGTGAGGCGGACATGCGGGCATTCCTCGACTTATAATGTGCAATAGACAAGATGATACAACTGACCTTGATCATGCCGATCAGTGCAACAGACCGCAAGGGGACTTCCTTTGCAAAGATGGCGTGAGGTTTCGCATGGATTATCATAATTGGCTGGCCAATATCGGCGTCACCATCAGCACCTTGCTGTTGGTCATGACTGCCGTATTGATTCACTACGAAGGCTTAAGCGCCTTAAATCGTTGGCTGACCCACATCAAAGCCGCACAGCATCGACAATTGGTGTTGTATACGATTGGTGCAGTGATTGCGTTGCATACCCTTGAAATCTGGCTGTTTGGGCTGGGCTATCATGGCTTATTACAGTGGTCGGAAATGGGCGAGATTCAGGGTGCGCGTTATAGTCATGTGTTTGATGCCATCTATTTTTCAGCCAGTGTGTTTACAACATTAGGATTTGGCGATTTGTCTCCAGTAGGACCGATTCGGTTTGTGGCAGGTACAGAGGCACTCACCGGCTTGGTGTTAATTGGCTGGTCGGCGTCATTTACGTATTTAGAAATGCAGCGCTACTGGTCAACGCGGCCGTAAGCTTTGCGCCCTCAACCACCACGCACAAAAAAGCCAGCATCAATGCTGGCTTTTTTGATTGGCGAGATTAACTGCCAATTTTTTTGAACTTGCTACGCTTAGGCCGTGCATCGTTGCCCAATTTATTCCGACGGAAGGTTTCGTATTCGGAATAGTTGCCATCAAACCACTCTGGACCTTCTTCTTCAAAGGCCAAAATGTGCGTCGCAATACGGTCCAAGAACCAGCGATCATGCGATACCACCATCACACAACCAGGAAAGACCAAAATCGCATCTTCAAGGGCGCGTAGGGTTTCGACGTCCAAGTCGTTCGAGGGTTCGTCGAGCAAAATAACGTTGGCACCCAATTGCAAAATTTTTGCCAGTTGTAAGCGGTTGCGCTCACCACCAGACAAAGACCCTACCAATTTTTGTTGGTCTTGGCCTTTAAAGTTAAAGCGACCAATGTACGCGCGTGATGGAATTTCGTATTCGCCGACTTTTAAAATATCCAAGCCGCCAGACACTTCTTCCCACACAGTTTTCTTGGGGTCTAGCACATCGCGCAACTGACCCACATAAGCGACCTTAACGGTTTCGCCCACGGTCACTGTACCGGTGTCGGGCTGTTGCTCGCCGGTCATCATGCGGAATAACGTGGTCTTACCTGCACCGTTCGGGCCAACAATACCGACAATGGCGGTGGGTGGCACGGTAAACGAGAGGTTTTCGTACAACAAGCGACCATCAAACGATTTGCTGATGTTGTCAATTTCGACGACTTTGTTGCCCAAGCGCTCGCCCGGTGGAATGTAGATTTCGGCGGTTTCGTTACGCTGTTGAAACTCACGCGAGTTGAGTTCTTCAAAACGTTCCATACGCGCTTTGGACTTGGCTTGTTGGCCTTTGGCGTTTTTACGCACCCATTCCAATTCTTTTTTCAGCGCTTTGGCAAACGATTCTTCTTGCTTGTTTTCAAGCTCTAAACGGGCGTTCTTTTGCTCAAGCCAGTTGGTGTAGTTGCCTTGATATGGAATGCCATGACCGCGGTCTAGCTCCAAAATCCACTCGGCAACGTTGTCCAAAAAGTAGCGATCATGGGTAATCGCCACAATCGTACCCGCAAAGTCTTTCAAGAAACGCTCTAACCACGACACCGATTCGGCGTCCAAATGGTTGGTCGGTTCGTCCAACAGCAGCATGTCAGGCTTAGACAACAACAGACGGCACAAGGCGACGCGGCGTTTTTCACCCCCCGACAGCAACGTGACGTCGGCATCCCATGGCGGCAAACGCAGTGCATCGGCGGCTTGCTCAAGCTGGTTGTTCAGGTTATGGGCATCCCATGCCTGAATCACTTGCTCAAGCTTTTCTTGCTCGGCGGCGAGTTTGTCAAAGTCAGCGTCAGGGTTGGCATATTCTGCAAACACTTCATCCAAACGAGCCAACGCATTTAACGGCTCACGAACACCGTCCTCTACGTTGCCCCGCACGTCTTTGGCAGGATCCAAATGCGGCTCTTGCTCAAGATAGCCAATTTTAATACCCGGCTGGGCGCGTGCTTCACCCGAAAAATCTTTGTCCACGCCCGCCATAATCTTGAGCAGGGTGGATTTACCCGCGCCGTTTAGGCCGAGTACGCCAATCTTGGCACCGGGAAAAAATGACAACGAGATGTCTTTGAGGATTTCGCGCTTGGGCGGAACCATCTTCGACACCCGATTCATGGTGTAAATATACTGGGCCACGAGGGACTCCTAAGCATGAGACGTGCTGTGGCGATGCAGCACAACGAAAAGACCAACAGTGATGACGCCAAAAATGATGCACAGTATAGCGGATCATACCAATTCTCGCTGCTTCGGCTGTCTACAGGTGCATTCGTCGGAACACGGTGGTTTTGCAACGTGATGAAAGTCATCATTTGCTGTGGTAGTGGTCAACTGATTGATCAATTTGTATATCTATGCGTACCGTTACCTTGGAGCCCGCATGAACCCGCAATTTCGCCTGCCTATTCTGCTGGGTTGGATCAGCCTGATGTTGCTGTGTGGCTTCTTAATTATTTATGCCATCAGTTACGGCAAAATGATCGAGTCGATCACCCATATCTTTGCCCCCACAATCACCTCATCACAGCAAGACCAACTCATGAGTGTGGTGCAGCATATTTTTATTTTTAATTTTATTGGCATCACTTGTGCCGTTACCGCAGTCATCTTACTGTTTAGTCGTTTATTTTATCATTATAAAAAACGCATGACTCGCCTTGCTGGCTATGACGCATTGACGGGCAGCATGAATCGACAATCCTTTAATGCCGTCTGGCGAACGCTACAACGCTCCTCATTACGGCATAATCGCGCCCTGTCACTCATCTTGATGGATATTGATCACTTTAAACAAATTAACGATATTCATGGCCACTTGGCTGGTGATCAGGTATTGCGTGAACTCGTATCCCTGACCCAACAACAAATTCGCGACAGTGACGTGATTGCACGTTGGGGCGGCGAAGAATTTATTATTTTATTGCCAGACTGCAACATTGATGATGCCGTTCGATTGGCTGAAGCACTGCGTCAGCGCGTGCGGCATCACACCTTTTCGCTACACCCTACCCGCACCATCACTCTAAGTGCAGGGGTGGCAGAGTTCACCGCAGGCGAAGAGCAAAACGACCAATTTAGACGTTTAGACGACGCTTTGTATCGCGCCAAGCGAGAGGGTCGAAATCGCGTGATTCGTGCAGATGATGCGTTTGCCGATCCTCGAAAACGCCTGACCGGACGCATGGAGACACATCAAACATCCAGCTCAAACCGTGAAGGCTAATCAGGGTTATCACTCCACCCCGTCAAAATGAACTAAATTTCATTATCCCACCCTGTCATCACAATGGTGATATATTGCTCTAGAGCAATTATTCTATTTTAAGCTGGATTATATTAGAGCAAAGACTCGATCAAAATTTATACTAATTTTTTTAGAGTAAATACTACTAAATAAAAATTAATTCATATATTTCAACACCATAAAAAATAGATCGATTTTTAATCACCGATCAACGGTATATTCATTTTAAAGGTCATTCTGTTAAATTAATTTTAGTTGAACGAGGCGCATTGCTTCATTCAAAACGCCGCCAAACACAACAATCCGCAGCGAGGAATTTTTTGATGAACAACCGCACTCTGATCCAACTGACCAAAAAAGCCAAAGGCCGCACCGCATTGGTGACCGGCGCATCCAGTGGCATTGGCATGACCGTTGCTAAAATGCTGGGGCGTGCAGGTGCACATGTGTTGCTGGTGTCGCGTACTCGTGAAACCCTTGAACAAGTTCAAGCTGAAATCCAAGCTGAAGGTGGTCGTGCATCGGTCTATCCGTGTGACCTCAACGACATGGCCTCTATTGATGCGTGC
>JBEANQ010000049.1:0-14294 GCA_041165345.1 Pseudomonadota bacterium | reverse complement strand
CATGCAGCAGTCGGGCGTGTATCCGTTGCCAGAGTCGCAGCTGGATCGGTTTTTGATGTGTTTGTCGTTGGGCTATCCGTCTGAGCAGGCCGAGCGTGATTTGCTGCTGGGGGTGGATCGTCGCCAGTTGTTGGCGCAGTTGCAACCGGTGTTAAACACGCCATTGTTGTTGGCATGGCAGGCCGCTGTCGGCACGGTGCATGTGGCCGATCCGGTATTGGATTATCTTCAGCGGCTAGTGGGCAAGAGTCGTGAGTCGCGCCAACATGCAGGGCTGTCGACGCGGGGGGTGTTGGCATTGAAGCGAGCCGCGCAGGCGTACGCGTTTGTGGCGGGGCGGCATTTTGTCACCCCCGAAGATGTGCAGGCGGTCTTTGTGGCGGTGGCTGACCATCGGATGGGTGGCGGAATGGGACGGCAGGCGACGGGTTCATCCGCGCAAGCGATTGTGTCTAGTGTGGCTGTGTTGGTTTAACGCCCATGAGCCTGATGGAGTCGATGCAACGGAGCGCAAGGATGCAGCGCTGGGTCAGTCGTCGCTTGCCGCGCATTCATGGGGTGACCCTCACGCAGCGGCAGATTTTTATTTTTTTAACCACCGAAGGCGGTCTGTATAGCGGATTGCTGCTGATCACGTTTGTGTGCGGCATCAACTATGCCAATAACTTGGTGCTGGGCTTGTGTTTCTTTTTAGCCAGCGTGTTGATGGTGACCATTCATCATACTTTTGCGCATTTGTCAGGCTTGCATGTAGAGGTCATAGATGCGACCGATAGCCAAGCAGGGGGGCACAGTCAGTATCGCGTTCGGATTGCCCCCACTGGCAGCAAGCCGCACCGCCAATTGCTGCTGCAATGGGACGGCCACACTCAGCAAATTGACACCTTGTCGGAGCCAGTCGTGCTGACCTTTGCCTTGTCAACGCCCACGCGTGGCCTGTTTTTGCCGCCCCGTTTGACCGTGTCAACGGTGTATCCGTTGGGGGTATTGCGGGCATGGACCTATGTGCATTTTGATGAGCAAGCGTGGGTTGCACCATTGCCCTTGCCCAATGTGTTGTCTGGCGCACGGGTGCAATCGGCAGATGACGACGACAACGCCGACCGTGTGGCGGGTCAAGATGAGTTTGAAGAACTCAAAGACTTTGTGGCGGGTGAGTCGATGGCTCGGATTTCGTGGGGGCATTTTGCCCGTGGCCAAGGCTTGCTGTCTAAGCAGTTTTCGGATGCGCGGGGGCGTGAGCAGTTATTAGATTATGCACAGATGGTCGGGCCTGATCATGAGTCACGCCTGTCACAATTGGCGTATTGGGTGCATCAATTGACACAAGAACAAGTGAGTTACGCCTTGCGGTTGCCCAATGTTGAATTGCCAGTAGGCACTGGAGCCGTGCAGCAGCAACACGCCTTGCGATTGTTAGCGGAGCAACCGACATGATGCGCTGGAACCTGACACAGCGTGACACCCTTATGCTGGTGCAATTGCTCGTGATTATGCCGCATATGCAACATTTGTCCGTGTGGTTGGTCAGTCTGGGTGTGCTGGTGGTGCTGTCACAGTGGACGGTGATTCGGCAGCGGCTATGGTTGAAACATCCACGAATCGAAAAAACCCTGCAATTGGTCCTGTTCTCTAGCAGCGTGGTGGGGATTTACGTGACCTATGGCGGGTTAACACTAGAAGCCTGCACCTCTTTTTTATTGTTGTGTTTGATCACCAAACTGATGGAAGTCAACGCACGCCGTGATGTGTATGTGGTGCTGACGTTTTCGCTGTTTGTATTAGCCAGTCTATTTTTGTTTGGTCAAGATTTATGGACGGGGCTGCTGGTGTTGGCCGGTGTGCTTGGCACGTTGTACGCCATGATTGCCCAAAATGATCAGGGTGCGGGTCGCTGGCGTAGTCTGTTGCTGATCACAGGGCAGGCCGTTCCATTGTTGGTGATTCTGTTTTTATTTTTTCCACGTCTACCGCCGCTGTGGTCGATTCAAGTGGCGGGTGGCAATGCCAAAACTGGGATGAGCGACAGCATGTCACCCGGTGATTTGGCCAATTTGGGGCAATCGACCGCATTGGCGTTTCGGGTCATGTTTGCCGACGGTGCGCGACCACCCAAGAGCCAGTTGTATTGGCGTGGATTGGTATTTGACCAATTTGATGGCCGTACTTGGAAGCCCCTGAGCAACCCCACGTTGGGGCGTGACGTGGTGTGGGGACAGCAAACCATCCCGCGTTGGCTAGAGGATTCGGTATCGTTGCATCATCAACAGCCGCTGTCCTATCAATTGACCATGGAGCCGACACAACAGGCATGGTTGTTTAGCCTCAGCGTTCCACTCTCAGACAACCCCAGTGTTGGCTTGACGGGCGATTACACCCTACTGGCCGATCACCCCATCACCTCACGGGAAACCCTGCATCTGTCACAGTTTGATGCCAAAAGTATTGATGCTAACTTACCTGCATGGATGTTAGCGCAATCGCTCAAACTACCAGCCGACAGCAACCCACAATCACGACTGTTGGCACAAGCGTTGTATGCCCGTATGAACCATAACCCCGAGCGTTATGCCGCTGCGGTGTTGGCATGGATTCGGCAGCAAAATTTTGTCTACACCTTGCAACCGCCTATTTTGACCGGTAACCGAATCGACCAGTTTTTGTTTCAAACCCGTCGTGGGTTTTGTGAACATTACGCGTCAGCGTTTACCTTCTTAATGCGTGCCGCAGGCGTGCCTGCACGGGTGGTAGTGGGCTATCAAGGTGGGCAGATCGGTCAAGATGGCAAAAGCTGGGAGGTTCGACAACTCGATGCCCATGCGTGGTCTGAGATCTGGCTGGCCGGTCGCGGTTGGGTGCGGATGGATCCTACTGGAGCGATTGCCCCTGAGCGGATTGAAAAAGGCATGAGTGAACTCACCAGCGACAATGCCGACCTGTTTGGTGATGGTGCAGCAGCGCAAATGCGCTACCAACAATTTAAAGTGTTGGGTCAAATGCGCCAATGGGCGGACTACGCCAACTACCTCTGGCAACGGGACGTGGTGGGCTTTGATCAAGCCCATCAAGATCAAAGCCTGTTTGACTGGCTGGGTTTGCGTTCGACCCAAAGCAAACTCCTGATCATGTTTGGACTGATTGCTGCGGTGATTGCCACAATTATTGGCGTGTTGTGGTGGCGTCGGCGCAAGGTCTGGCACCCGCTGGATTTGCATGTGGTGATCTTGTCACAACGACTCCAACGGATGGGGCTGGCACGGAGTGACGCTGAAGGTGTGTTGATGTGGCTCACTCGCTTGGCTGAGCACCCCCAGTATCGCCAACATGCCGAACACATGGCGCAAGTGTATGCGGCTTCACGTTATGCTGGGTCAGATATTGAGCAATCTGCCAAAATATTGCGAAAATTGGTGAATAGTTGGCCAGTTGGCAGTAAAAAATCAATAAATGGGTCGGAATGACTTGCAGACGTACATTTTTCTGCTAACATGCCGCTCCACAACAGGCGTATAGCTCAGTTGGTTAGAGCACCACCTTGACATGGTGGGGGTCGCTGGTTCGAGTCCAGTTACGCCTACCAAATTCTGTTGTACACCAACGGCTTAGAACTTCGGTTCTAGGCCGTTTTTGTTGTTGGGGGTATTTTGGGGGTATGACGGCCACCACTTATGATTTGTAGCTGATCTTTACCGGTTGGTTTTGATCGTATCCCTTCATTGCAAATTTGTGCAGCTTGCCTTCCATCACTTGCTTGGTCATGCGTTTGGGTTGGTCGTGCAACAGGCATGGGCACTGCAAGGCGGGGTGAGTGCTGAGATAGGCCTGCACCGCTGCTGCAAGTCTGGGAAAGAACGGTGTTACAATATCGTTACCCCATAGAGGCCGATAGCTCCTGATTTGGTGCATGGGTTTTGTTGGTGTAAATGACTCGATTACGACCCTGCCGTTTGGCTTCATACAGCAATTTATCCACTTCAGATAAGCCATTACTCACATCAAAAGGCCCTGTCAGGGTCATAAGACCGAAGCTGGCACTCACAGACCATGTCTCACCATGTGTACTGGTCACATGAATGTCTTGCAAGTTGCTACGACAGCGCTCCATGGCCAAAAGGGCTTCTTCTGCAGTGGTATTGGGCATGACAATTAAAAATTCTTCACCACCAAAACGCCCTACCCAATCTGTATGACGTGTCGCTTGTTTTAGGCACGCAGCAACATCTTGTAGAACCTGATCCCCAACCAAATGACCACATTGATCATTAATGCGTTTAAAGTGATCAATATCGAGTAATGCCATACTGACTACACTGGTTTTGGTGGCTTGAGCGTTGAGGGCATTGCTCAAAAAATGACGATTATATAACCCTGTCAGTGGGTCTGTTTGGCTGAGTCGCCAAACCTCTGCGGCATTTTTTTTCCATTGCTCAATGATATGGTCTAGTAATAAGAAAATGCCTAAAACTAGAGGCGTTGAAAACAGCATGATGCTCATTAACCAAGACAAGGCTTGGGCAGGTGCGGGTAAGACGGGTTCAATAAATAAAGGCGCATAAGGAGCAAGATGTAGGACACTCATTAACGTACTTATGCCCAATAACACCACTGCAAATAAGACCGCAGGATAGGTGACCCATCTGCCAAACAGCATTAATCCTAGTGTGCTCAATCCGATAAGCATCACCCCTGTTAACGGCGTTAATGTGCCTACCAAGTGAGCGTGATACGACATTACCAATGCAATAAACCATGCGCAAACAAAGGGCATCATGCACATGATGCGTGGGTGGTTTGCAAGGGCATACGAGACCACGGCCAGCAGTAAACACATCGCACATGCTAAAATAGAATAGGGCAAATGAGTGTGAATGGCCGATAAATTTACCCAATGACTGACATGGGGATTTGCTAAGGTATAAAGCTTCCATACCACAAAAAACCCTTCAACACAGGCTTGCAGCAGCATAATCGCAATACACTTGTGCGATAAAGACCAATCCAGCATAAAACGCCCAGCGGTATGAGGCTGCACAGTCATACACATGTCCTGATGTTGTGATAGAAGCCTGAGCCAGTATGTTCAATATGACATTGAGCGGGCATGAAATACACGACTTGGCGGTCTAAAGCATATGGTTAAGCCGACCAAGGAACATACAATCACGATAACAGGTGATTATGAAAACAAGTTCAGACCATTGAATTGACAAATTCCGCCATGACGAGCCTAAAACGCTGTTTTTTTGAATATTAATTCCGATCAATGTCAGATGTATCACAATTTGACGGTCGCTTATGAATTGAGAGTGCGGATAGATAAAAATGGTCAGCCAGTAGAATGCAAGACGATGTGCTGTATTAAATATGATGACCTGTTGAAGTTTTGCTATAATCTGCCGCTTAATTTTTGTTCATTGTCGAGGTGTGCCATGCAGTACCCCAAATCTTATGATGTGATTGTGATTGGTGGTGGACATGCCGGTACAGAGGCAGCACTGGCCTCGGCACGGATGGGGCGTCAAACCTTGCTGTTGACCCATAATATTGAAACTTTGGGTCAAATGAGCTGTAACCCTGCCATTGGTGGCATTGGGAAATCGCATTTGGTGCGTGAAATTGACGCATTGGGCGGCGCAATGGCCTTGGCCACGGATCGTGGTGGCATTCAGTTTCGGGTGTTAAATGGCCGCAAAGGCGCAGCCGTACGCGCGACACGGGCGCAGGCTGACCGCGTGCTGTACAAAGCTGCAATTCGTCATCTATTAGAAAACCAAGCCAACCTTGATCTGTTTCAGCAAGCCGCAGATGACCTGATCGTTGAAGGCGACCGTGTCTGTGGTGTGGTCACTCAAACGGGTATTCGGTTTTCCGCCAAAGCCGTAGTGCTGACCACCGGCACCTTTTTGGGTGGCATTATTCATGTCGGGTTGCAGCAGTCTCGCGGTGGGCGTGCGGGTGATCCGCCCTCGATTGCGCTGGCCGACCGCCTGCGTGAACTCAAACTGCCTGTGGGTCGTCTTAAAACCGGCACGCCGCCGCGTATTGATGCGCGTACGGTTGATTTTTCAGTCATGACGCCGCAAGCCGGTGATACCCCCACGCCCGTGATGTCGTTTATGGGCAATGTGGCGATGCATCCGCAGCAAGTGAGCTGTTGGATCACCCACACCAACGAAAAAACCCATGAGGTGATTCGGGGCGGCTTGGATCGTTCACCCATGTATACCGGCGTGATTGAAGGCGTCGGGCCGCGCTATTGCCCCTCAATTGAAGACAAAATTCATCGCTTTGCCGACAAAGACAGCCATCAGGTGTTTTTAGAGCCTGAAGGTTTAACCACTCATGAACTGTACCCCAACGGCATTTCGACCAGCTTGCCGTTTGATGTTCAGCTTGATTTGGTTCGCTCGATTCGGGGCATGGAAAACGCCCATATCACACGGCCTGGTTATGCGATTGAATATGATTATTTTAATCCACAAAACTTAAAACCTACGCTTGAAACCAAATCGATCAGCCATTTGTATTTTGCAGGGCAGATTAACGGCACAACGGGTTATGAAGAAGCGGGCGCACAAGGCTTGCTTGCTGGTCTCAATGCCGCCCGCCAAGCGTGGGATCAAGACGGCTGGACACCCACCCGTGACCAAGCCTATACCGGCGTCATGGTCGATGACTTGATCACCCACGGCACCAAAGAGCCCTACCGGATGTTTACCAGCCGCGCTGAATACCGCCTGATGTTGCGGGAAGACAACGCCGACCAACGCTTGACCGCCAAAGGCCGTGAGTTGGGGCTGGTGGATGATGTGCGCTGGGCGGCGTTTTGCGAAAAAATGGAATCGATTGAGCTGGAGTCGGCACGTCTTAAAGCGTTATGGGCTTTGCCACACAACAGCTTAGGCGAACGTTTTGTCGCGATGACGGGTGAGGCGTTAAGCAAAGAGCAAAATGCGTTTGAGTTGCTCAAGCGCCCCAATGTGACCTTTGCCCAGATTGCCGAACTCACTGAATCGACCGTTGCACCGATGGTGGGTGAACAGATCGAAATTGCGGTCAAATACTCGGGCTATATTGACCGTCAGCACGATGAAGTCAACCAACTCAAGCGCCTAGAAGAAACGCCATTACCGGTTGATTTTGACTACGATGATATTTCAGGATTGTCGAAAGAAATCACCTTAAAGCTTAAAGCGGTACGCCCAGCCACCTTGGCTCAGGCGGGGCGTATTTCGGGCGTGACCCCTGCCGCGGTGCAATTGTTGCTCGTGACCTTAAAAAAGCGTGGCTTGCGTCAGCGGCCTGTACCGGTTGACGTCTAAGCCACGGCGTGTTGAGTCCACAGTAACAGGCTGATGCTGTGGGCGGCTTTCTGCGGTTGTGCAGCTGGCCGCCTCGCATTGACCTAGTGGTTGATGTTGCCTGCGTGTAAGCCACATTCTTTGTGGGTGGCTTCTTCCCACCACCAGCGGCCTTCGCGCTCGTGTTGGTTGGGCAGTACAGGTTTGGTGCAAGGTTCGCAGCCAATCGAGGTAAAGCCACGTTCATGCAGGGGGTTGTACGGAATTTCCATCATGCGGATATAGCTCCACACGTCTGCGCTGGTCATATTGGCCAATGGGTTGTATTTGATTAAAGTTTTGCCCACTCCTGAAAAACCCACATCATGTTGAATGACTGGTACATCGGCACGGGTTGGGCTTTGGTCTTTGCGCTGACCGGTAATCCAGCCGTCTAAGGTGGCGAGTTTTTTGCGCAGGGGCTGCACTTTGCGAATGCCGCAGCATTCTTTGTGGTCGTCGGTATAAAAACTAAACAAGCCTTTGGCGGTGACTAAGTCTTGCACGGCAGGGGCGTCTGGAAAGCAAATTTCGAGTTCAATGCCATAGTGCTTGCGCACGGTTTCTAAAAATTGATAGGTCTCGCTGTGTAGGCGGCCAGTGTCTAAACAAAACACGCGAAACGGTTTTTTTAAACGAGCGGCCATATCGACCAAAACCACATCTTCTGCGCCACTAAACGAAATGGCAATGTCACCGGTTTGGCTTAATGCCAAGGCCATGATGTCGCTGGCCGATTTTTGGGCATATTCTTGGGCAAGCGCGTCAATATGATCAATGCTTGCAATGGTGTTGTGGGTAGACACGGGGCGCTCCTTGGCGGTGGGCTAGGCAATGGCATCAGCCACAATGCCCAATTTGCAATACAGCGGATAAGAGCGTCAGTCTAATAAAAAAGCATAGACAGGGCAAAGGCTGTGCCACATTACACGGCTTAAAATCTGGGTCTCGACCTTTGTAAAAAAGCGCGTTACAGTGCGGCGCAATGTATGGCGGTGGCATGTTGGGCTAAAAACCTAAGGTGCGATGCGCTGATTTTTATCTTGTTTGGCCGTGCGCCGTAGGGAGTGATCATGGAACTGGTTTGTCTTGATTTGGAAGGGGTGTTGGTGCCAGAGATTTGGATCAACTTTGCGAAAAAGACCGGCATTCAGGCGCTTGAGGCGACTACGCGTGACATTCCAGACTACGACGTGCTGATGACCCAACGCCTGAATATTCTGCGTGAACACAACTTGGGTCTGCCCGACATTCAAGCTGTGATTGCAGACATGGGGCCATTTGAAGGCGCAAAAGAGTTTGTTGAGTGGGTGCGCACGCATTTTCAACTGATTATTTTGTCGGATACGTTCTATGAGTTTGCTCACCCCTTAATGCGTCAGTTGGGTTGGCCGACTATTTTTTGTCATAAGTTAGAAACCGATGATCAAGGCATGATTACCGCCTATAAATTGCGCCAACCGGATCAAAAACGTGAGGCGGTTAAAGCCTTGCATGGTTTAAATTTTCGCGTGATTGCTGCGGGTGATTCGTACAATGACACCACCATGCTGGGTGAAGCGGATCATGGTTTTTTGTTTGATGCACCCGCCAATGTGATTGCAGAGTTTCCGCAGTTTCCGCCCATTCATGGCTATGCGGCATTGAAAGAGGCAATTCGTGCGGCGTCAGTCCGAGATATTCCGGCCTAAGCGTTGGCGATCAAAAAAAAACGGGCGAATCAATCGCCCGTTTTTTTATGCAAGATGAGGTTGGCTTAAAACTTGTAGTTGAGCTGCGCCCCCAAAATATGGGCGTTGTTGTTAAACACCGCGCTGTAGCTGCCTTTGCTGGCGTCACTACGGCTGATTTCCGCAGCATCTTCATAAAAATACATGTAGCCCACATCAAGTGTCGCATTGTCGCTCAAGGTGTAGCCTGCACCAATACTAAACATGGTGCGGTCTTCGGTGGGTAGGCGGACATTGCGGTATTCGGTTTTGACGGGTGTTTCGTCAACACCAACGCCGACCCGTAACACGAGGTTGGGCTGGTATTGGTAGGCCATGCCAATGCTGTACATGTTGGCATTTTTAAAGTTTAGGGCTTCACCTTTAGAGGCGTTAATGTTGGCTGCAACCGCTGTTGCTACACCCGTAGCAATGGCTTGCTGTTGTGCTGCGGGGAGTGCGCTAGGAATGCCGCTGACGGTTAAGTCACTCGCGGTAAAACTGGATTGCGGTGCCAATGTTTGCAGTGAGTCCCAGCGTGTATGGGTGATGCCTGCTAACAGAGTGATATCTGATTGCAGTTGATAGGTTAAAGCCAGCTCGATGCTGTCAGGGGTTGTGATGTCCAACGTGGCCTTACTGCTGCCACTGACTGATGTCATAAAGGGCACTTGAGCGGAGGCAGGCACAGGCACACCACGCACTTCTGAGGTGCCGTCCAGTGTGTAATCAACCTTGGATTTATAATTGAGGCCTACCGTAAGAGTGGGTGTAGCTTTAAACAACGCACCCAAATTATAGCCAACGCCAATGTCGTCACCGGTGAGTTTGGAATATCCCAATACAGTGGTAGGCACGGCAGCTAAACCAGCAGTGAGTTCACCTTCGGCACGGTTAATACTAATGCCAGCACCAATCGACAACGTGGGCGACAGTTCATAGCCCATAGTGGGCTGGATGGCCATAATTTTGACTTTGCTTTTGTCGCCAAAGGCACGGCCTTGAAAGGTGTCTTCATAGTTGGTGGCAAGGCCATAGGGCGCATAAAATCCGACCCCAACGGATAGCCCTTCGACACTGCTTTGCATGGGTAATGCCAAAAATGCCGAGCCAATTTCGACATTAGGCACCATGTCGCCATCGTTAGTGGCTGGAGGGCTGTTGGGTGTACCGGCTACGTTGTCAATGTCGGTATACGCTTTAATAAACGTGGCATTGGTCGTGACTTGCCGCTGTTTGAGTTGCGTCAAGGCGGCGGGGTTGGTGTAAATGACGCTGGCGTCGTTGGCCAAAGCAGCTCGACCGGCGTGAGCAGCACCTAAAGAGGCGATGTTTTGTTCGTTGAGCGCAAAGCCTTGAGCATGGGCTTGCAGGGATAGACCTGCCCCCAACAGTATAAGGGCTGAGGTCAAGCGGGTATATGAGGCACGCATGATATTGTCCTTTGATATTCCTGTGATTGATGTTGTGTCCTTGTCAGCGTTCAAATCTGCAATAGCAAGGTCTGAGGGGGCTTGATTTTGATTTAACACGTTTTGAAATATATCGGCAAGCAGCGCAATAACATGAATTATTGTTCATTTGATCTCTGGTTGTGGGGGAGTCAGCAGGCTGGTGTCACAGACTCATTTGCCCAACGAATCGTCTGCTTCGGTCACTGGCAATCAGGGGCGCTCCTGCATACACTGCAAATGGCTGGCTGGGCTGCATGTTGTGGCTTGGCCGATCCGATCCATTGTAATGAAGAGTCGATCATGAAACCGTTTCCGCACCTGCTTGAACCGCTAAATCTGGGCTTTACCCAGCTTAGAAACCGCGTGGTGATGGGATCCATGCACACCGGCCTAGAAGACCGTTTTTACAATTATCCTAAACTTGCAGCGTACTTTGCCGAGCGCGCGCGCGGCGGCGTAGGGCTGATTATTACAGGCGGAATCTCGCCTAACCGTCAAGGTTGGTTGTTGCCTGCGGGTGGCACCATGAACCAACTGACCGATTCTGCTAATCACCGTTTGGTGACACATGCGGTTCATCGCCATGGGGGCAAAATTTTAATGCAAATTTTGCACGCCGGTCGGTATGGCTATCAGCCGTTTGTGGTGTCGGCCAGTCCAATCAAATCACCCATTTCGCCATTTAAACCACGCCAAATGAGCGACCGTGATATTCGGTCAACCATTGGTGACTTCGCCCGTTGTGCCAAGCTGGCCAAGCTTGGTGGGTACGATGGTATTGAGGTGATGGGCTCTGAAGGGTATTTGCTCAACCAATTTTTAAGCCGCCATGTCAACCAACGGACGGACGATTGGGGCGGCAATATTGATAACCGGATGCGCTTGGCGGTCGAGATCGTGAAGGCGATTCGTGCGGCCGTAGGCGAGAAATTTATTATTAGTTTCCGGTTGTCCATGCTGGATTTGGTGCATGACGGCAACACCATGGATGAAGTGGTCTTGGTGGCGCAGGCGCTCGAAAAAGCCGGTGTGACCTTGCTCAATACCGGTATTGGCTGGCATGAGGCACGCGTGCCCACTATTGTGACCTCTGTGCCGCGTGCGGCGTTTGTCGATGTGAGTGCCTATGTCCGCGAACATGTGGGTATTCCGGTGATTGCCTCCAACCGCATTAACATGCCTCATGTGGCCGAAGAAATTTTGGCATCTGGCAAAGCTGATATGGTGCAGATGGCTCGGCCTTTTTTGGCAGATGCCGAATGGGTCAACAAAGCCGCCACCAACCGTGTCGATGAAATCAACACCTGCATCGCTTGTAACCAAGCTTGTTTAGATCACACATTTGAAAACAAACGCGCCAGTTGCTTGGTCAACCCACGGGCCTGTCACGAGACCGAGTTGGTCTATGTCAAGTCACGCAAACCACGCCGCATTGCGGTGGTGGGTGGTGGTGTTGCCGGTATGTCGGCTGCGACCGTAGCGGCCAGCCGAGGTCATCAGGTCACCTTATTTGAAGCCCAACGTGAAGTGGGTGGGCAGTTTAATTTGGCCAAAGTGGTACCGGGTAAAGAAGAGTTTCACGAGACGATTCGTTACTTTAAAACCATGATGGCCAAAACAGGTGTTGAACTTCGGTTGAATACCAAAGTCAGCCGCGAACAGCTTGAGCGTGAAGGCTATGATGACGTGATTGTGGCGACAGGGATTGTGCCGCGTGCGTTAAAGCTAGAAGGGGGCGATTTGCCCCACGTCTTAAGCTATAGCGAGGTGTTGCGTGGCGTGCCTGTGGGTCAACGGGTGGCGGTGATTGGCGCGGGTGGCATTGGTTTTGATGTCAGTGAATACCTGCTGCACGACCCCAAAGTGCCACAGCCCCAGCCGCTGGATCAATGGCGCGCTGAATGGGGCGTTGATGCCCGTACCGACTACCAAACCGAAGGTGGCTTGGTGCGGCCACAGGTTGAAGCGCCGTATCGGCAGATTTATTTGCTGCAACGTAAGGCCACCAGCGTGGGTGCAGGCTTGGGCAAAACCTCCGGCTGGGTGCATCGTGCTGCGCTTAAAAAACACGGCGTGCGCATGATGCGTGGGGTGAATTACAGCAAAATTACCCCTGAAGGACTATGGATCACCATGGATGGCCAAGACCAACTGTTGCGGGTGGACACGGTGGTGGTGTGCGCGGGACAAGAGTCCGTTAAAGACCTGATGCCGGCCGAAGGTGTGGTGACGGGGGCGCGTTATCACATTATTGGTGGCGCGCAACTGGCTGCCGAACTCGACGCCAAGCGTGCGATTCGTGAAGGGGCAGAGCTGGCGGCTGTGCTGTAATCCGCACGGCGTGAATAAAAAGCCCATGCGCTGGTGTTAGGTATGGGCTTTTTGCTGGCGATTCAGCATTGCCGATGTAGTCGCTTGGTGATGAGCGTGAAGCGTATTGGGTTTAGGTGTTCACGACCTCAATCCGTCCGTGGGGGTCGCGTACCGCGGTATTGTGCCGAATCGGGTCGGGCATATAAGGCAAAAACTGCTCGGCGGTTGCCATCTGCCAAAACTGGTTATACACCTCTGCCCGCGCTTCGCCCCGCAACAGTGCGCCCTCATCCATATAATAATAGTGCTTAGAAAACAGTTTGATTTGGCCGTCAGGTTCACGCCGTACCACATGAAACGGTTCTAAATCATCAGGATGTATCACGCCTACTGCCGCCATAATTTCGGCCAGTGCCTTGAGCGTTTGGGCATGAAAATTGTGAACCCGCTGGGCTTTATCTGACACCACCAAGGCGTGTTGTCGAAACGGGTCTTGCGTGGCAACACCGGTTGGACAGTGGTCGGTATTGCAGGTTCTTGACTGAATACAACCCAGTGCAAACATAAAGCCACGGGCGCTATTACACCAGTCTGCCCCCATGGCCAGCATCCGCGCCACGTCAAATCCGCTAATGATTTTGCCGCTGACACCTACTTTGATGTGGTGGCGAATCCCTGCGCCGACCAAGGTGTTATGCACCAATAAAAACCCATCACGCAGTGGCATCCCGACCGAGTCCATAAATTCACTGGCCGCTGCGCCGGTGCCGCCTTCTGCGCCATCGACCACAATAAAGTCGGGGTAGCTGTCTTCGGCCAGCATGGCTTTGATGACCGCCATAAACTCCCACGGTTGGCCGATACACAGCTTAAAGCCGACCGGTTTGCCACCCGACAGCGCCCGTAGTTGCCGAATAAAGGCCAGCAACTCACGCGGGGTTGAAAACGCCCGATGAGCAGGCGGCGAGATGCAGTCTTGTCCCATTGGTACGCCGCGTGCCTCGGCGATTTCGGCGGTAATTTTGCTGGCGGGCAGTTGCCCACCCAAGCCTGGTTTAGCCCCTTGGCTAAGTTTGATTTCAATCATTTTGACTTGGGCAAGCCGCGCCCGTTGGCTAAATTTGTCGGGGTCAAATTGGCCGTCATCGGTGCGGCAGCCAAAATATCCCGAGGCGATTTCCCAGACCAAGTCGCCGTTTGAGTCGGTGTGGTGGCGACTGAGCGAGCCTTCACCGGTATCATGATAAAACCCGCCCATTTCTGCCCCCCGATTGAGCGCCCGAATGGCATTGGCCGATAACGCGCCAAAGCTCATGGCCGAGATATTCAACACCGACGCGGAGTAAGGCTGCGTACAGTCTTTGCCACCAATCACAATGCGGAAGTCATGGCCTTGTGGTTCGAGTGGCCGAATGGATTGCAGCATCCATTCGCTGCCATTGTCATAGACGTTAGACAGCGTCCCAAAGGCGCGTGTG
>JBEANQ010000048.1:0-14458 GCA_041165345.1 Pseudomonadota bacterium | reverse complement strand
AGAACTGGCGAACCTATTTGAAGACCTCAAATATCGTACCGTTCGTGACAACATCCTGTCCGGCAAACCGCGTATTGATGGCCGCGACACCAAAACTGTTCGTGCGCTTGATGTTCAAGTCGGCGTATTACCACGTGCGCATGGTTCGTCCTTGTTTACCCGTGGCGAAACCCAAGCGATTGTCACCGCAACATTGGGCAACACCCGTGACGCCGCCATGATCGACTCACTGGCTGGCACACGCACTGACCCGTTCATGCTGCACTACAACTTTCCAGCGTACTCGGTTGGCGAAACAGGCCGCGAATCAGGTCCTAAGCGTCGCGAAATCGGCCATGGCCGCTTGGCACGTCGTGGTGTACAAGCCGTTCTGCCCGCAGCAGATCGCTTCCCGTACGTCATTCGGATTGTATCCGACATCACCGAATCAAATGGTTCGTCATCAATGGCATCAGTCTGTGGCGCGTCACTGGCTCTAATGGACGCTGGTGTGCCATTGAAAGCACCTGTGGCCGGTATTGCCATGGGTCTGGTCAAGGAAGGCGAGCGCTTTGCGGTACTGTCGGACATCTTGGGTGATGAAGATCATCTGGGCGACATGGACTTTAAAGTGGCTGGTTCTGCAAACGGCATCACCGCGTTGCAAATGGACATCAAGATTGAAGGCATTACCGAAGAAATCATGGAAGTTGCCCTGACCCAAGCGTATGCGGGTCGGATGCATATTTTGAATGCCATGAACCAAGTCCTGTCTCATGCACGTCCAGAAATCAGCATGCATGCGCCAACGTATGCGGTTGTACAAATCAATCCAGACAAGATTCGTGACGTCATTGGTAAAGGTGGTGCAACCATCCGTGCCTTGACCGAAGAAACCAAAGCCTCGATTGACATTGAAGACAACGGCACCGTACGGGTCTTTGGTGAAACCAAAGCCGCGACTCAAGCTGCCATCGCTAAAATTCAAGCACTGACCGCTGAAGTTGAACCTGGTACCATCTACGAAGGGACTGTGGTTCGCATCGTCGAGTTTGGTGCTTTCGTCAACGTCCTACCAGGCACTGACGGCTTGCTGCATATTTCGCAGATCTCTAACCAACGCATTGCCAATGTGGCTGATGTCTTGGCAGAAGGTCAAAAAGTACGTGTACAAGTGCTAGATGTTGACCAACGGGGTCGTATCAAGCTGTCAATGAAAGATATTCCACAGGCATAATCACCCTCTGGAACTCCGGACGGGAGCTCAGGCCCTCCCGTCCGTCGTTGCCCTGTGACACAGTCGTCATCAGGCTTTCATGGTCTGTACCTTCATGCTATCTTCGAAAGCTAGCAGGACAACAACAATAGGGGACCTCAGGGTATGTCTACCGTCCGCAAATTCCGCCAAGGTGTGGCGGTTATCGCCAGCACAGCATTTCTGCTGTCCGGCTGTTCACAGATTTATAAAACTGGTGCGAACCTTGCACTGCGTTTTACGGAAAACCACTTTGTACCGCCCATTGTTGCAATGGATGACACACAAATGGTGTGTGAGTCCGGCACAGCACTGACCCCTCTAATTGTATCTACACAAGCGCTCGGTGCTGATCCCACCAAAATGGCTGTCCTGCTGTATGCGGGTGCGGGCCTTTGTGCAGAGAAAAAAGCGTTAGAACAAGAGTTGACATACTTACGTTCGGCGCGTGATGGCAAAGTTGAAGTGGCTCAAGATGCACGGATTGCGCAAAAGCGTTGGGCCGAAATCGCCGCACGTCGTCAGTTTGCGGGTTATCAAATGTTTGCCGAAAAATGGGAGCGTGATTATAAAATCAAGCTCGGTGATCAATGTCCAACCATGCGTACTGATTTGGACAAAACCATTTATTTGCTCGGTATGGTCTCGGGACTACAAGCCGTTACCAACGACATTAACGCCCAAGGCGCCGTCAACGTCCCTAAAGACATTGCTGCTGTGGTTGAGCGTGGTATGAAATGCCTCGACAACGAGAAGTTCTGGGGTACTCCAATGGCGATTCGTGCAGCCATTTGGACCTTGTTACCTGGTGCTTCCGAAGGTAAACCTGACCCGTTCCAAACCATGAAAGACGCGACCCGTATTGGTGAGCGTACTGGTGTACGTTTACCACATGCGATTTACGCCTTGGCTGCACAAGCCACGGGTAAAGACGAGCTGATTCGGGATGCCTTGCGCACCTATGGCAACTCGATTGAGCAAAAAATGCCAGTCAACCCTAAGTATCGCTTGTTCGATGCTATGGGGGGTGAGTTAGTCATGGGTATTTCCGATCGTTATTGGACTGAAAAAACCGGAACACGGACACCAGATGGCGGCTTATTGCGCTTCTGGGACGAAAAGGCCACCGATGATTCAGGCATTAACGTAGACGATCTCATTTAAGATTGTTTTGTTGCTCGTCGCATCCACATCAACCGCCGATACAGGCGGTTGATGTGTTTTGATTGGATCACCGTGATGAGCAATTGCTTGCACGCAAGGAGAAACAGTTTATGCGTACGATTTTTAACCCTATATGGGGGCTGATGGGTGCAGCTCTCATGCTGGCATCGGTCACTCAGGCGGCTCCTAGTACCAAGCCAATGGCTGATTCAGCCAGTGCGCTAGGGCTTTATGGGAGTGACTTACGTCCACAAACACACTCACAGGCACAGCCTGTCACCACCGTGCCAGACAAATTGGTTCGGCGTAAACTCTGTGTGTGGGACATCATGGGGCAAAATGGAGAAATTTTTGCTCTCATGAAAGACTACCAAGTCAAAGCAGCCACATTAGGGGTTGATTTTGATCTAAAAGGTTATGTCGATGAAAAAGTTGCCAGTGAAGATTTTCGGGTCGGTTATTGTGATGCTGTTGTCCTGACTGGACTGCGTGTTCGACCTTATAATGCATTTACAGGAAGTATAGAGGCAATTGGGGCCATTCCCAATTATAGCCATATGCGCTCATTGGTTGAGGTACTAAGCGCACCGGCCACGGCACGCTATATGACGACTCAACAAGATGGGCAGGCCTACGAAATTGCCGGTGTCGTACCGTTTGGCAGTGCGTATGGGTTTGTGAATGACAAGCAAATACAAGGCCCAGATCAGCTACCGGGTAAGAAGATTGCAATCTTTGATTACGACAAAGCACAAGCAAAGTTGGTTCGTGATTTAGGTGCGCGCTCTGATCCATCTGATGTGACTAACTTTTCGGGTAAGTTTAACAATGGCCAAGTCGATATTGTCATTGCTCCTGTCACTGCGTATCGGCCGTTAGAGCTATATCGTGGGCTAGGTAAAAAAGGTGGCATCATTGATTACGTCTTGGCACAAGTCAGCTTGCAGGTTGTGATTCATCCAGATCGCTTTCCGCATGGGTTTGGTCAAGCCTCTCGAACATACACCAACTCATTGTTTGATCGACAAATGAGAATGATAGAGCGTTACGAAGGCGACGTAAACGCAAACTACTGGATTCACGTGAATGAAGCCAACACTCGTCATTATGATGATATGGCGCGTACATCACGTATCGCATTAATTCAAGATGGCATCTATGATCCACGCATGATGGCATTGTTAAAGCGAATTCGCTGTCAAAAAGATGGCACACGTGCTGAATGCAGCCAAACAGGCGAGTAATCTCATCATGGCTTGAGCAACGGACTGCTTGGGCCGATGGTCTGCTGATGGTCATGATCATGGTGTGCATGCAACCATGGCGTATCCATCTGATGTATGCACGTCACGCGTTAGGCGTTGAGCCTTGGCGTTGGTTAACGGGTCATTGGGTACATGCCAATGGAGCCCATTTGCTTTTAAATGCAGTTGCATTGCTACTACTACCCGCAATTTTACCTGCACCCTTACGACGACAGTGGTGGGGGTGGTTAATGTTATTGTCTATCTTGATCAGTCTGGCGCTATTTTTTTTTCATTCTGTCTTACAAAACTATGTGGGTTTGTCAGGTGTACTACACGGTTTATATGTGGCCACAGCCGTGACGGCATGGTCCGAGCGAACAGAGCGTCGTTGGATTGGTCTGATGTTACTGGTCATATTGATTAAACTATTAGTCGAGCCTCATTTACACGACCTCAGTACTGAAAAACTGATTGGAGTTTCAGTTTTTTTTGTTGCACATCAATGGGGTGCATTTTTTGGTTTAATCTTGGGATTATTGAGTTTATGTCGGTATAACTGGCCAATTCTGAGCATCAATCTTAGCAAAAATGGTCTTTAAAATAAAAAAACTGTGCTGAATGGCGATACAAACCATGGGTTAATTCGGGCATGATAGGCGCCTGAGTGATGCGGCATTTTTAAAGATTGTTCAACAATGAGCCATGTTTAAGGATGGTGCAGCTTTGATGGGGTGGGTGGCGTAGTTCGCTCATGTCTCTTGGTCAAAATAACAAGCAGGATATCCATGCAGAACCCTGACGATTCCCAGCGGCCAACCGGCCCGCTAAACCGCTCTTGGTCAGAGTGGCTTTCGACACTTCCTGTGTTCTTATTGTTGGTACTCACACTGGTCATTGGTACTGGTGAGATGATTCATGGTCAGCTCCTTCGCGTGGGTGAGCGGTTGTTTGGTGATGAGGCCGCAGGGATTCAATATTCGTATCTCCGTGCGGACCCTACACAACCGACGTGTAACCGTGGCGATGTAACAGAGACTATGGTTCAGGCTGAAATGAGTAAGCCTGCCGATGATGAGTTTGGTGATCTATTCGGTAATGTGCAAAAGGATCCTGCACAAGTACGTCAGTCGCTGGAAGCGGCTAAAACGCAATGTGATGAGAAGTTTGCATTCTATGAGAATGTAAGCAATCACATCACATCTACAGTGCGTGCCTATCGTGGTTTTGAAACGGCATTCTTTGCAATATTTCGTTTTGGTACTGAAAATCGCGCCTTGATTTTGGTGTTAATGGTTGCAATTGCTGCAGTGACCACGACATTAGGGCTGCATCATATTGCGCTGCGTCCACCCTCAACCAAGGTTGATTTTAAGGTCTATTCGACCACCATGACCTTGGCCAATGCCTTACTGGCGTACTCTGCAATTTTGTATTATTTTTCACAAAAAAATGCAGGTGTTGAGTTAGAGACCGTAGGGATTGTGATTAACGTGGTTTGGATCACGTTATTTTCACTGTTGACCGTCATTAGTGCGTACAAGTTATTTAACCCTCCAAAAGATGCATTGGATGGTGGTAGTTTGGGGTTGGCGAGCCTGTCTGTACCGCTGTATGCCAACATGGCGCTGATTGCTGGTATTACCTTTGTTTTTTTCATGGGTTACCCCACAGGTACAGCCATTTATTTGGGGCAGATGATTGAGTTTTCTCAAATCTTCTTGAATCTTGCGCTGTACATTTGGGCGGGCATGCTGCTCAAGCAAACGCGTGTGGTTGATTTGTTTTTAAACCTACTGCGTCCTTGGAATTTCTCACCGGAAACTCTCACGTGGATCATCATGTTGGCGGCTGCAATTCCGACCGCTTACACAGGTGCGTCGGGTATTTTCGTGATTGCTGCAGGCGCGATTATCTATAAAGAGGTCTACAACTCGGGTGCGCGTCGTCAGTATGCGTTGGCCGCGACCGCCATGTCGGGTTCGTTGGGTGTGGTGTTGCGTCCGTGCTTGTTGATTGTGGTTATTGCGGCCATGAACAAAGAAGTACAGACCGATCTGCTATACGCCAAAGGCCTGTATGTGTTTGCCATTTCGTCAACGTTGTTCTTGATTGCATCGTTGGTGCTGGCCGAGCAAAAATTCCGTATCGCATCTCCTGCCGTGGCACTGCCTGCGTCAGCCCGTGCATTGGTGCCGATCTCGCCCTATATTTTGATCACCATTGGGGTTATTGGGTTCTATCAGATTGGTCTTGACACCAAAATGGACGAATTCACTGCACCCATGATTATGCCGTTTATTTTATTGGCCTTGGTTGCCTTTGATAAGCTGCGTCGTGAACCTAGCACCTTAAGTGTGGTGGCTGCTCCCGTTACGGTTGCAACAGATGCATCGCATGTATCGCCTTACTTGCGTACTGCTGATGCAGAAGGTAAAAATCGTCGAGTAGGGTTTGAACAAGCCATTCGTTTTGCCACCAACGAAACCATTGGTCACATTGGTGCCTTGATCATGCTGATGGCATTATCGGTCAGCATTGGTGGTCTGATTGAGCGCTCCGAGATCATGATGGCTGTGCCATCAGATATGGGTAGCACTTTGGTTGCCATCACGTTATTGGTTGGCTTGATGGTGTTCATCGGTATGGTGATGGATCCATTTGGTGCGGTAATTTTGGTGTCTGCAACCGTCGCTCCAATTGCCTATAACAATGGCATTAACCCTGTCCACTTTTGGATGATCGTGTTGACTGCGTTTGAGCTGGGCTATTTGTCCCCACCCGTGGCATTGAACCAGTTGTTGGCGCGTCAGGTGGTCGGTGAAAGAGAAATGGCCGAGGCTGATGCTGAAGTTCGACACTTAAGCTTCTACTATCGCTATGAGCGCTGGATTCTTCCAGTGATTGTTATGGCCATTACGTTGATGCTGGTGTCGTATGCACCATACTTCTTTAAGATGTTCGGCTGGTATCAATAATGGGTGAGCCTGTGGCAGACCACCACAGGTCAATTCGTTAAAAACAGCGCTTTCGGGCGCTGTTTTTTTATGCCGATTTGACCCGATTGAAGGGCGACATACACAATAATAACGCCAACAAGATAATGATCATGCCAATCACACTCAGCAGGTCGGGGTATTCTTGCCACAACAGCGCCGCCCAGCATCCAGCAAAAATAATTGCCAAATAATTGGCCGGTCCGATTTGACCCGCAGGCGCATAACGGTATGCCGTTGATAGACACAACTGACTGAGTGTCGCCAACAGGCCTGCGCCACACAGTAAGCAGAGTTCGTGCAGGGTGTAGCTGTGCCGCGCCCACAGCATGGGAATGGCGGAAATGAGCGTGGCGATCAGGCAAAAATAAAACACAATACGTGTGGCGGGTTCGGTGCGGGTCATGGCGCGTACGGTCACAAACGCCATGGCAGCCAAAAAACTAGAACTCAGGCCAATCATCGACAACAGGTTCAACATCCCGTGATCAGGTTTGGCCACCAATAACACCCCAACAAGGCCAATGCTGGCCGCGAGTAGCATCATGCGGGTGATTTTTTCTTTTAAAAATAACCATGCCACCAACGGAATAAACACCGGTGACGAGTAGGTAAACACCATCGCATTAGACAATTTAAGGTGGGCAATGGCATAAAAAAAGCCATACATGGCGGCCAGTCCCACCACGGCTCGCCATGTGTGCATCCAGATTTTTTGGGTTTTCAGTTGGTCAAAACCACGCCACATAAAAAATGGTAGCAACATCAGTAAGCCGGTTAAATTACGAAAAAAAACCACCGCGCTGTTATCGACCGTGTGTGAGGCCAGCCGAATGAGTACCCCCATACTGGCAAACAATAGGGCAGAAACACTGAGCAACAGTAAACCAAGCACCACAGATTGACGAACCACAACAGGAGCATTCAAGGCAGGTGCCTAACCACACGAAGACCGCGGCATGATAACAGTGATCATGCCTTAGCGTAGGCTGTTGTGCTCATGGGATGGTGCTGTGGTTGCTGGCGTGTTTAATTGAGCTTCAAGGGCGGCAATTTGCTGCGCTTTGAGTTGAATCAGTTGATCAGATTCACTGAGCTGTTGATTCAGACTTTGTTTTTGTTGCGCTAGGCGAGTTTGTTCGTCGGTATGCACATCTAATTCTTCACCGGCTAAGGCGGTGTCGGCAGGCAGAGGTGCTGCGGTCACAGGATCTGCGACCACAGGGTCGGTAATGATCGGTTGTAGCGCGATATGGCTGGCAGGTGTGGTCGGCGTAACGACTGTGCTAGGCGGTGGTGTTAGGCTAGCGCGTGGTTGATCTTGTCGCCCTAACCAATAACCCACCAGTACAGCGACCACTAACAACAGCATAGCCGCTGCACCGACTAATCCCGCCCACAGCAGTGGGCGAGCGTTTGAAACCGTAGAAGACGTGTCAGGCGTTGTCATAATAATGATGATGAGTTGATGACAATATGCCCGAGTCTAGCGCATTGGTCGAAATTGCACCACGCCTGTACTGTCTTTTGCGGCGGCTTCTGCGTCGGGATCACGGGTGACTACTTCGGTGGGTCTGCGTTCGGTGTAGCCACAATCAACGCATTCGATCCACTCGTCATCGTCGGTGATCAGCATCATCACACGGTCAACAGCGTTGCATTGGGTACATTTGGCACCCGCAATAAAGCGTTTTTTAAGGCTCATGCGTTTGCCCCAATGGTACGGCTGTTATCGACCCACCCCTGATGCCGCAGCAGGGCTTCAATGGCTGGTGGTCGACCCCGAAATGCCGCAAAGCTGTCTTGGGCTGGCCGACTACCGCCCACGGCCAACACCTCACGACGGAAGGCTTGGCCGGTCTGGGCATTAAAAATGCCGTCTTGCTCAAAGCGATCAAAGGCATCGGACGCCAATACTTCTGCCCATTTGTAAGAGTAGTAGCCTGCGGCGTAGCCTCCTGCAAAAATATGGCTAAAGCTATGTTGGAAGCGGTTGTCAGCAGGGGTCGGCAAGACCGCATAACGGCTGCGCAAGTCGTTTAAAATCTGTTGAATACCGGCAAGGTCGGGGGCAGGTTGGGTGCGATGAATGGCCAAGTCAAACAACGAAAACTCTAATTGACGCAGGGCTTGCATACCGCTTTGAAAATGCCGTGCGGCTAACATGGCGTTGAGCAAGTCGTTGGGTAAGGGGGCTTGGTGTTGTACATGGCGACTGACCAACGCCAAGGCTTCAGGTTCCCACGTCCAAAACTCCATAAACTGACTGGGCAGCTCGACCGCATCCCACGCCACGCCATGAATACCCGCAACGGGCAACACGTCAATTTCGGTTAATAAATGATGCAGACCATGACCAAACTCATGAAACAGCGTGACCAATTCATCATGGGTCAGTTGCGCGGGCTGATCACCCACTGGCGGTGCAAAGTTGCCCACCATAAACGCGACCGGACATTGCAGGCCATCGGGGGTAGTGAGACGTGAGCGATAGCCGCTCATCCATGCGCCGCCGCGTTTGTCGCTGCGGGCGTACAGGTCAAAATAGAACCCGCCAAGCACCTGACCGTGTTCACTGATTTCATAATAACGCACGTCGTCATGCCAGACGCTGGTGGCGCGCGCCTGAATGTCGATGCCATACAAGCGCTTGGCAATGGCAAACAGACCGTCAATCACCACGGGTGCAGGAAAGTACGGTTTTAGGCTTTCTTGCGACAACTGATAGCGCCGTTGCTTGAGTTTTTCAGCTAAATAGGCGGTATCCCACGGTTTTAAGTCATCAATCCCATAGGCTTGGCATTCTTCGCGCAAGGCGGCAAGGTCACGTTCGGCGGGTGCTTTGGCTTGAGCGGCTAAATCGGCCAAAAACAAAATCACCTCGTCAACATCAGGGGCCATTTTGCTGGCTAGTGATTGCTCGGCATAATTGTGAAAGCCCAATAGCTGTGCCATTTCTGCCCGCAGCGCCAAAATTTCGACCATTAACGGGCCATTGTCTTGTTCAGCAGGGCCAAACTCGGCGGCGCGGGTGGTGTAGGCACGGTACAGCGCCTCACGCAATTCGCGCGAATCGGCATGGGTCAAAATCGCCAAATACGACGGGCCGTCAAGGGTGGCAACCGGCTGATCGACACCCCGTTGCTGGCCTAGTTGCGCAAACATGGCCACGCTGCTGTCGGGTAAACCTGCCAAATCTTGTGGGCTTAATGGGCGGGTGTAGGCTTGAGTGGCATCGAGCAAATGGTCAGAAAACTGTGAAGACAATTGCGACAGGCGTTCACTAATGGCGGCATAGCGGGCTTTTTGCTCACCTGCAAGTGCCACGCCAGACAATCGAAAGTCCCGCAAGGCCAACCGAATGGCCTCTTGGCGGGGGTGGGCAGTTGCGCAAAACTCGGTGCGTCATGTGCATCCACAAAACGTTGATACAACGCTTGATGCTGTCCTTGCGCGGTATAAAAACGCGACAGCTCGGGCAGCAGGCCGTTATAGGTGTCACGGAGTTCGGGGGTGTTGCGCACGGCATTGAGGTTGGATAACACCGCAAAACATTGTTGTAGTTGGTTTTCGGCCAGCTCTAGGCGTTCAATGAGGTTGGCGGCCGCATCAGGGCGCTCGGCTTCATCTAATAACGCAGTGGCGACACCCAGTGCGTCTAACACCGACTGTTTGAGGGTGTCAGGTGTCAGTTGAGCAAAATCGGGCAGTGGCAGCGTGGCAGGCAACAGGGCAGACATGGGCACAAAACCTATCAAATCGAATGGTCTAGAGATACGGCCAATGCGGTGCAGTTACAAGGGGCGGGGGGTATTTGCGCGGGTTATTTTTAAATGACCCCCGCCTGATCGGGATGGATCAAGCGGGGATGATGTGGAGCTTTTGCGCGTGATGTGCTTAACGCGGTTTTTTCTTTGCGCCACGCGGCTTGCCGCTGCGCGCCTTGGTGGGTTCGCCGGTTGCCGCAGCAGCAGGTTTTTTGCTGGCTGGTTTTTTGGCGGCAGAAGCGCTGGGTTTGCGGCGGCCTTTTTTAGCAGGGGTGTCGGTGTCTGCTTGCGCCGATGACGTGGCGCTGTCGGTGTTGACGCGGGGCGCACGGCTTCGCACGGCTCGTCCTGCACTCGACAATTGTCGCATCAGTTCAAAGTCGATCTTACGATCCTCTAAGCTGACACCGGCCACTTTGACCCGTACTTTGTCGCCCAAGGCAAATTTTTGAGCGTGGCGTTTGCCATTTAAGGTTTGGCTGGCGCTGTCAAACTCAAAGAAGTCATCGCCCATGTTTTTGACATGCACCAAGCCATCGACATACAGCTCTGTCAAGGTGACAAAGAAACCAAACTCCATCACACCGGTGATCACCCCATCAAACTCTTCGCCCAAATGCTGCTGCATATAATGGCATTTGAGCCAGCTCATCACGGCGCGTGAGGCTTCGTCAGCACGGCGTTCGGTTTGCGAGTAATGAATCCCCGCATTGGCCAGCTCAACGTCATCAATTGGCTGTGGTTTGCCGTCTAAATGCGCCCGAATCGCCCGATGCAACAACAGGTCAGGGTAGCGACGGATCGGCGAGGTAAAGTGCGTATACGACTCATAAGCCAAGCCATAATGGCCTAAGTTATCCGCGCCATAAAACGCCTGCATCATCGAGCGCAGCAACACGGTATGGATGCTCGGGGCATCAATGCGGTCACGGGTGGCTTCAATGATGTATTGATAGTCGGCTTGAGTGGGTTTTTCGGGGAAGTCCAGACCCAACAGGCGGACAAAGTCGCGGACGCGCTGGGTGCGGGTCGAATCGGGTGATTCATGGTTGCGGTACAACACCAGTAGCTCGTTTTTGAGCGCAAAATCAGCCGCACTGACGTTGGCCAGCAACATACATTCTTCAATCAGCTTGTGCGCGTCATTGCGACCGCGTGGCTTGATGGCGGTAATCGCGCCCATCTCGTCAAAGGTCATGTAGGTTTCGGTGGTTTCAAACTCCATTGCGCCACGCGTTTCGCGCACGCCTTGCAGCACTTGATACAACTGAAACAACGTATTGACCGATTTTTGTACCGCCGGAATCGCCGGAATGGCATCGGTCGTGCCTGCCAAATACTCGGCCACTTGGTCGTAGGTCAAGCGTGCTTGCGAATGCATCACGGCCTGATAAAACTGATAGCCCGTCACTCGCCCTGCGCGTGACAAGGTGAGGTCACAGACCATACACAAGCGATCGACATTCGGTTTAAGTGAACACAATCCATTGGATAGCGCTTCGGGTAGCATGGGCACGACATGATTGGGGAAATACACCGACGTACCGCGTGCCTGTGCTTCATCATCTAAGGCTGCTGTTGGCCGAACATAAAAGCTGACATCAGCAATCGCAACCACCAAACGGAAACCACCACCCGCGCGCTTCTCAGCATAGACTGCATCGTCAAAATCACGCGCATCTAGGCCATCAATGGTGACCAATGGCAAGTCGCGCAAGTCGGTACGACCCACACGTTCGGCCTCGCTTGGCTCTTGGTAACGGGCAGTTTCGGCCATCACTTCGGCACTAAACTCGTGCGGAATGTCATAGTCCAGCAGCGTGGCTGGAATGATCAGTTGCGTATCGACCTTATCGGCCAATGACTTGACGATATGGCCGTTGGCGTATTCTTCACGCGTGGCCCACTCATCGACTTTGACCAAGGCAGAATCACCCACCCGCAACGCGGCAGCGGTGATTTGCTCGGGTTCCATGGCAATCGGTTGGTGTGCATTGGGAATGGCCGGTTGAATAAAATATTCGCCGTCCACCAAGGTCACTTGACCGATCAACTCATGCTGATGCCGCTCAACGACGTTAACAATACGACCCATCAAACGACCGCGACGGTCGCTGCCGGTCGCGCGGGCTTGCACGATATCGCCATTAAAGACCAAGCGCATTTCGCGTTCGGTCAAAAACAGATCGGCCATATTGTCCAACACCACAAAACCAAAACCGTTGGCATGCGATTGAACTTTGCCCACCAGCAAATCACTGTCTTGAATCGGGCGATAGCGTTGCGGGTAGTCGTCGGTAGGAACCAACTGGCTGTCACGCACCATTGCGTTTAAACGGCGGCTCAATGCTTCAACCGCATCGGGCGTATCCAACGAAAAATGCGCGACCAAATCTTGGTGCGACTGTGGTGCGTTGGCCGCTTCAATCACTTGAGTGATCAGAACACGGCTAGGAATAGGGGAGTCGTAACGTGCGGCCTCGTGGGCGGCTTCTGGATCTTGCCAAGACATATGGGCTCGTTTCATGCTTCTAAAGGTCTACTTCTAGTCTAGCACAGGGGATGTTGTCGCCGTTCAAAGCCAAACCCAAACACCGATTGAATCTTGTGTCTATTCGGTGATCCGACGCATACAACAGGGACTGGTGTGTAGCAGTCGTAAACAAATGAAAAAACGCATTGACATCTATGCTTTTGCTCTATATGATCCTGCTCCACAACGTCGCGGATGTGGCGGAATTGGTAGACGCACTAGTTTCAGGTACTAGCGAGTAATATCGTGGAGGTTCAAGTCCTCTCATCCGCACCAAATTTTGAAAAACCCCGATAATCACAAGATTATCGGGGTTTTTTGTTGTGGGCATCATGTTTGAATACACATATCAATCGGCCTAAATCATGACGTTTTCCAAAAAAAACGGTTAGATACAACACAATTCATGCATTTAAATGTGACGTAATCGCCATTTATCTGAAAAAACATCCCGTAAGCGGGATTTAGGGTGCGCTTGCTTGTCGTCGGCTCATGAATTGTCAATGATTCAAATTGTGAGACAATCGATAGTCTCAATGTCTGGAGTGAACACTCCTAGTGTTACCCTGAGGGCTAATGAATGAAAAGAACATCGGTAAGCATGTTGATCAGTGCAATGGTTTGTTTGGCATTGACAGCAGGTTGTAGTCATAAAGACAAGGACACGGAAGGTGCTGACAGTGCGCATGATACGCCCACTGTTAACACAGAGCATGTGAGTGAAAACGATCAATACATGCAAAAACTAGAGCAGGATATTGATATCGTTGATCCCGATAGCTTGATCGAGGATGTCAATAAACAGGTTGGTGATAATAAAGCCAATGCTGAACTAGCGCGTCGTAACGCCGTCTCGGGGAGTGCCGTGATAGAACCCACAGGTGTTTCAGCCCCTGTACCAACTGCTCCCGCACCATAAATAGTGCTAAATCCTTCTTTTTTTACTTAATTGATCGGTTTGTTTTAAAAATGATCAATTGACCCTTGTGGTTATGGCGGCCTTTTTGTAAGATGGCCGCCTTGTGGTGAGGTGGCCGAGTGGCTGAAGGTACTCCCCTGCTAAGGGAGCGTAGGCTTATCCCCTACCGAGGGTTCGAATCCCTCCCTCACCGCCATTTTCTATTGTGGCTTAACATGACTGTTTAATGAACAATCAGTTAAAAAATGTAGAAAATGACTTGACGTGATGCAAACTATTCTCTAGAATGCGCCACACCAAACGATGCGCCCATAGCTCAGCTGGATAGAGCACTCGGCTACGAACCGAGCGGTCGGGAGTTCGAATCTCTCTGGGCGCACCATCTTATTCAGGTTAACCATTCGTGTTAATCGTCGCTGTAAAAAATCAATGTTTCTTCGTAGGCTGTCATAGCCGTACTGGATACAGTTTTCATGTCTGATTCCCAAGTTGAACGCCCTGTCATTGCTGGGTCATTCGTCCGTCTCACCGCTGTGGTGTATGACGGACTTTTAGTTTTGGCCTTAATCGCACTCGTCGGTACTTTTTTAGTGGTGGTGGG
>JBEANQ010000047.1:0-14702 GCA_041165345.1 Pseudomonadota bacterium | reverse complement strand
GGCCAAACTGATCAATCACCATGTCGTAGTCAAAGGCACGGCCACGCTGAATATACTGCGGTGCATCGACCACCCGAATGCTGGCATCAATACCCAACCGCTTGAGATTACGCACAAACGGCAATAACACCCGTTGCAGGCTTTCATCGGCACTTAATATTTCAATCTGAACCGGCTGACCTTGCCCACTCACCAACTGACCGGCTTGATAGCGATACCCCGCTGCCAGCAGCAAGGCACGCGCTTGCAATAAGTTTGCGCGGTTAAAACCACTGCCATCACTCACCGGTGAACGCCACGGCTGCAACACCGCTTGCTGCTCAATGGCCGATAGCTTAGGCAACAACGGATCAAGCAGCACACGCTCGGCGGCGCTCGGCACACCAGTAGCGGCCAATTCGCTGTTGTGCCAATAGCTTTGTAAACGCGTATAGCCATGATTAAAAATGGCCTTGTTCATCCATTCAAAATCAAAGGCCAAGGTCAGGGCTTGCCGAACACGAATATCCTGAAACTTGGCCTTGCGTAAATTAAATACCAGCGACTGCATGGCCACAGGGTTTTGATGCGGAATCAGTGTTTTACTGATCAAGCCTTGCTTGACTGCCGGAAACGTATAGTTGACTGCCCAGTTACGGGCTTTGTTTTCTTGCCGAAAGGTGTACTGCCCTGCCTTAAAGCCTTCAAAGCCAATTTCGGCACTGCGGTAATACACATAGCGCATTTGGTCAAAATTAAACCGCCCGCGATTGACCATCAGATCACGCCCCCAATACTGGGGATCACGCTGATAAACAATACTGCGGCCATGATCAACCTTACCCACCCGATACGGGCCACTGCCATCTGGCTCAACCATTGACACGGCATTAAACGGGCGTTTTACCCAGTCTTTGCGTGACAAAATGGGAATTTCACCCAATGTAAGAGCGATTTCTGGATTGTCGGCACGTTTAAAATCAAACCGAACCGTATGGGTGTCGAGGGCTGTGATTTTTGCAATATCAGACAAATAACTGCGTATCGCTGGCGCACCGTCTTTGAGCAGGGTCTCAAAAGTAAAGACCACGTCATCGGCGGTCACTGCGCCATTGCGATGAAAACGCGCCTTGGGATTGAGGTGATAGATCACCCACGAGCCATCGTTAGGGTCTTGGGTGATACGCTCGGCCAGCAAGGGATAACGTGCAAAGGGTTCGTCGAGTGAGGCCACCGTTAGGCTATCAAACAATAAGTCTGTGCCAGTCACCGCTTGGCCTTTGTTGATCAGGCTATTAAAACTGTCAAAGCCGCCCATGGCCATGTCACTAAACGTGCCGCCTTTAGGTGCTTGCGGGTTGGCATACGGAAAGGCACTGGCCGTGGCATACAAAGGCGCATCACCGAGCGCAACGGCGGTTCGGGTAACGGGTGCTGCCCACAGCGGTGCTGCGCCGATACCCAGCGTCAGTGCGATTGTTAGATCACGCCATACCCGACCCATTAGCGTGAACCACCTTTGTTGTCACTCGGGACATTGATGGTATCGCCCTCATACAGTTTGACAGCGGTGGGAATGTCGTTGAGTTCGGCCAATTGCGCTAAAGTGATGCCATGTTTTTTAGCCACACGCTGCAAGGTATCACCACTGCGTACGGTATATTCAATCAACTTAGGGCCTTTATCTGGTACTTGAATCATTTGACCGCGTTGCAGCAGACTGCTTGGCGTTAGGTCATTCACCCGTGCCAGTTCGGCGGGATCTAGCTCATAACGGTTGGCCACGCCAATTAAGGTGTCACCCGTTTTAACGCTATAACTCAGCGTTGGCCCATTGCCTTTACTTTTGGCTTTACCACTACGCGCATCAACCTTATCACGCTCTTTATCATTGCTATCGTTGGTTTTTGCACTACCCACTGGTACTTGTACCTGTTGCCCACGTTGTAGTCGTTGATCCTCAGAAAAATCATTGAGTTTGGCAAATTCATCAGGCGTAAGGCCATAGCGCGTCGCAAGCACGATCAAGGACTCACCCGCTTTGACTTTGTAGTCTTCTGTCACCCGTTTTCGAGCGCCTTTACTGGTACCTTTAGCCGTCAGTTTGTCACTCGCCTTAGTGTCAAGGGCGACCTCTTCCTCATGTTGCACAGGCACCCGTAGCACTTGACCCCGTTGTAATTTTTGATCAGCATTCAATTCATTGAGTTGTGCCAAGTCATCAACACTCAGACTATACCGACCAGCCAATACTTGAAGTGACTCTCCTGCTTTAACTGTATAAGTCTCTGTTGCTGGTTTACGTACATTGGCCTTGGTAGGTTTATCTTTGGCATTTTCTGGCGCTTTGGAGTCGATGATGCTGTCATCAACAACACCGGCTGGTACATGAAGAATCTGTCCTCGTTGCAAGCTACTATCTGCATCAAGATCATTGAGTTTGGCAAACTCTTCTGTACTCATGCGATATCGACTGGCTAACACAATTAAAGACTCACCCATTTTAACTTTATAGTCTTCTGTAACGGGTTTACGAGCCCGAGCGGTAGACTTAGTGGCGGTTGTTTCAATCAGGCTGAGTTTGCGACCTGCAAATAGGTTTGCTGTCGGACTCAAGTCGTTATAGTCAGCCAGTTGTTGTTGCACCAAACCAAAACGAGTGGCTAAACCTGATAAGGTGTCTCCAGCTTGCACCACATACGTCGTGGGCTTAACAGGGGCTTTAACACCATATAGATACAGCGGAGTACCTGTCAGCAAATTGGCTTGACGAGCCATTTGATTCCAGTCTGCAAGGTCATCCACGTCAACACCATAACGAGCGGCCACTGCTGTCAGGCTATCACCTGCTTGCACCGTATAGATGGTTCGTGTGCCTTTAGGGCGACGAGGCTTGCTCACTTCTGCTGTTGCAACAACCATTGAAATTGGACGTGCAAGAGGCGTTGCGACTGTGGTTGACGGCGTCTGACGGCTTGGAAGATTCAAATAGGGTTTTTCATAACTGACTTGACGATCTTGCCCTTTGGCATCCAAAACCGATTGCTGTGTTTGAATCGCGGTGAGTGCGATTTTGCCATCTAATGGATCAATCACGGTTGTTCCTGCTGGAACAACTTGCTGAATTTCAGCCACAACTTGGGCTTTTTCTTCGGCACTCAGTGCAGGTTCATTACCCGTATTCGGCGCAACAGGCACAATCTGTGCAGAAACCACAGGTGTCACAGGACGAACCGTCGTGGTGATATGGGTACTCACTTCAGAACCACGCACGGCTGCTAACCCTTCACTCATCAGTCGTTGGCGTTCCGCTGCGGTCAATGGCGGCTCAGCCACAACTGATACCGAGGCCGCAGAGACAATCGCTTGTGGAGTCACCGGTGTATTGACGGGCGCAACAACAACCGTGGGGCGAGTACTTACACTCACCGATGTTGTTGGCACGGGCACTGTCGTTACTGGTGTGACTACCGTACGATCCGTAGGCAACACTAAACGTGGCGTGCTTGATGGTAAACTGGCCTGATTTGCCATCGCTGCTAATGCGGCAGAGTTTGTTGGTAACGCCACACGCCCTTGTGTGGCAGAGGGAGCTCCCACACTGAAAGGATTACCAACCACGGATGCCGTCGGGCGTGTCGTCAGTTGAGCGCTCAGATTGGGTGGCATGACACGCGAAGGCGGGTTTGCACCCATCAACGCTGCGGCCTGTGCATTGGTATACCCGCGTGATTGGCTTAAAATGACCGCTCCGCCCTGCTCACCCATCACATAACCACTTGCCAGCAGTGGCATATGTGCTAAACGATCATCCATTTCCATGGGTAGCGTATTAGGAATCAACAGTCGATGCGGCCCAGAAGGGTCGGTTTGACCACGCCGAAACGCTGGATTAAGCTCATATAATTCTTTTGCACTGAGGCCGATCATTTGGCCTGCTAGGCTTAAATCAACTGCGCCAGCCAAGGAAACCGAACGAAAGTGTGGTCGGTTTGCAATCGGAGGTAAAACTAAGTTTGAGCGCTGCGGCTGACGCACAATTTGTGCAACGGCTAAAAAACGTGGCACATAGTTCATCGTTTCAACGGGCAGGCGTAACGACCAATAATCTGTGGGTAGCCCGCGTGCTGCATTACTATTAATGGCCTGCTGAATCCGTCCAGGCCCTGCATTATACGACGCTAGTGCTAACTCCCACGAACCAAATTGATTATATAAACTGGTTAAAAAATCATAGGCTGCACGCGTCGACTCAACCACATCACGCCGACCATCATACAAGTCATTTTGGCGTAAACCGTACAACTTGCCAGTACTCGGAATAAACTGCCACATCCCTGCTGCTGCTGCATTGCTGGTGGCAGCCGGATCATATGAGCTTTCAATCACTGGCAACAACGCCAGCTCGGTTGGAATACCCCGTCGCTCTGCTTCTGTGACAGTGTGATACAAATAGCGACTGGCTCGCGCTGTTAAGCGATCAATGTAGGGTTGGCGGCTAGCAAACCAGCTACGTTGAGCGTTAATCCGGCTATTTTCAACATCCAAATCAAGTTTGAATCCAGCACGCATCCGCGTCCACAAATCACCATGCCGCATGACAGCCAACTTACTATCTTCAACAGCGTCCATGTCCGTTGCTTCTAACAACTTCTCCAGTGCATCAACACTATTGTCATCTAGCGCACTGGCTTGCAAATGCCCTGCACTCATCGTTGTCCCATATGTACGACCACTGACACGTGTTGCGCTTTTTTTGCTGGGCATACTGACCGGTTTTTTAGTCTGAACTGACGTTGCTGGCGTGCTGCTACAGCCGGCCAATAGGCTTGTCAGTCCGAATGCGACCGCAATAGAAAGAACTCGCAAGGGAAAACGAGATGGCACAGTGAGGGTCAGACATTCAGGCATAGTGTGAGCTTCCGGTCGGATCCATTCAAACCGTCGATTGTAGACAGAGCCCTCAGCATACACCAAGCGCATTCAGCACATTGGAGTGTCAATGAATGTTGCGAAACATCACGTTTGCTGCATGTTTAAGCGCCAATTGTGCAGAAAATCACCACACACGCGCCAGCCAGCGACAATGCACGGCGTCATCGACACAAGTGATGTGTGCCTTAAGGCGAATGGCAGATGCACAACCTCATTGAACCCGCTATTCTGTGCGGCGCATATCATCATGCAATACCAGCGCATCTCCCTGATGACATGAGCAGTTTTTTGGCCTGTTTTTTGTGATTTCTTGTTTTGTGGAGCGACCCCATGTCTGATCAACCCGTCGTGCTCTATGTCGATGGCGCCTGTAAAGGCAACCCTGGTTTAGGCGGCTGGGGGCTGCACATTCAACATGCCAACGGCCAAATTGAAGACTGGTGTGGTGGCGAAAAACACACCACCAATAACCGCATGGAATTAATGGCCGCGATTCAAGGGCTATTACATACACCCGCAACGGCCAGCATTGTGGTCTGGACCGACTCCAGCTATGTGCAAAAAGGCATTAGTGAATGGATTCACGGCTGGAAAAAAAAGAACTGGCGTAAAGCCGATGGCGGCCCTGTCAGTAATGCTGATCTGTGGCAGCAACTGGACCAAGCCAGCCAAAACCGACAAATCGATTGGCGCTGGATCAAAGGTCACGCAGGTCATGCAGGCAACGAACAAGCCGACCAACTGGCAAATTTAGGCACCGAATACGCCCAACGCGGCAAAATCGGGCCACAACAAGTGACCACAGCACAGGCCAGCATAGCGCCAGTTGTCAGCACAACTTCGCCACACACCAGCGCCAATGACTGGTTACGCAACGACCCCTTGGGCTTTGATGCTGAGGACACCACCAGCGTAGAACCTGACCTGACCGCACCACCCTATGATTTTGCAGACGACCCCTTTGCAGGGCTAGAGCCTAGTCGTGACTTTGACGACTGGCAACCGCACACACCCGACCTAGACACACGTGATGCTGTGGTTGTGCCGATCACACTGTCCACACCAGCCACAGCAAAACCGCAGGCCACCAGCCCATCAATCGACAGACTCCCCAAAGCCACACATGGCCCACGCCAACTCATTTTAGACACCGAAACCACCGGCTTTGACCCAGCCCAAGGGGATCGCGTCATCGAAATTGGCATTATCGAAATGATCGAGCGCAAGCTCACCGGCAACAGCATGCACGTCTACCTCAACCCTGAACGTTTGGTCGGCTCATCCGAAGCGATTCATGGATTAAGCGATGCTTTTTTGGCCGACAAAGCCCTGTTTGCCAGTATTGCCCAGCAACTGTGTGACTTTGTAGAAGGCGCTGAAATCATTGCGCACAATGCCTCGTTTGACATGAATTTTCTGGAAGCCGAACTGCGGCGTTGTGGCCTGCCACCCTTGGCAGATCGCGTGCAAGTGACCGACACACTGGCGATTGCCAAACGTAAACATGCGGGCCAAAAAAACTCCCTTGATGCGCTGGTCAAACGCTACGACATCAAACCTCGTGATCGCAAATATCACGGGGCGCTCCTTGACGCCGAAATTCTAGCAGACGTCTATTTGGCCATGACCGGTGGGCAAGTCTCACTCGAAATGGGACAAAACGAACACAACGGACAACACAACGGCCATCGCAAACTGCCACCACGTCACCTGACCGTCATCCCTGCCCATGCCGATGAACACGCCCTGCATCAGACATGGTTAGACCAAATCGAACAGAAATCAGGGCAGCCTAGCCTATGGCGAACCTGTGGTTTAACCTAAAATAGGCTGGCACGCGTGCAGCAAAAGCATTAAGGTAAACGCTGTATTTGGGGTGACCGACACCTGCCAGCAGCACCCATGCACTGGCCGAACCACTCGGCACCTGATAACGAACAACAGGCCACTTGTGCCTTGCAGACAGGAAGGAATCCATGCCCGCAACTTCGACGCTCGCTCATGCGCACGGCTTTGACGCAGCTTCACTGTATCTGGTTAAACCAGAAATCGACGTTTCGTTGCATCAAGTCGAATCTGCACTGAGTATTTTTGTAGATGATGAACACAACACCGCTGGCTTAATGGACGCCGCAGACGCCATGATGCAAATTCACGGCATCTTGCGTTTGCTTGACCTCCATGGCGCAAGCCAGCTCTCTGGGGCAATGGGACGACTCCTGCGCGACATCGCCGAAAACCCCGCGCAAACCCGTGAAGACCGCCTCTCTGCCATTGGCGAAGGGCTAATGGTCTTGTCACGTTACCTCGAATTTGTCCTGTTACGTGACACTCCACTGCCCACATTGCTGCTGCCAGTCACCAACACACTCAATCAATTGGCGGGTCTTCCCCTGTTGCGAGAAGGCCATTTTTTACTGCCTCAACTCACCTCATCCGCACTCACCACCGCACAATTGCCGCCCAGCACACTCGACAGCACGCACCAACACAGTCTGCGCACGCTACTCAATCGCATGTATCGCACCGGACTGTCTGCGGTCTTGGCTAATCAAGCCCAAGCGCGTGACTATGCGCTCATGCAACGTGCCACCGCAGAAGCCTACGCGCTCGCCGCTGGCACACCAGCCGAATGCTACTGGCAAGCCGCCGCCAGTGCCGTCGAACACATGGCCGACTGCCGCCCACTCACCAGCAGCCGCAAACGCGTCTTAGCCGCCATTGAACGCCGCTTTGTTCATGCCGATGCAACCCCAAGCACCGAAGACATCAGCGACGTTTTGGCGCTGGGTCTGTGCCGTGATCACAGCAACGCACAAGCCCTACGCCACGCGCTCAATCTTGACGACATCATCGTGACCGACCAACGCAGCACCGAGCTGTCACGCTATCTCTTTGGTCCAGATGGCGAAGTGATTCACACCGTTAGCGCCTTGGTTCACGACGAAATTGCCACCATCAAAAACTTTATCGACACCATCGCACGCGGTGAACCCCTTGAAGGCGGCTTTACCCTCATCTCTGAGCGGATGCAAATCTTGGCGCACACCCTAGACATGCTCAACCTCAACGACGCCGCGCGTGAACTGTCAGCCCATGCCACCATGCTTGGCACATGGACCCAAGCACCAGACCAAGAGCGTCTGAATGGCTTGATGGACACCCTACTGGCCGCCGAAAACGCCATGACGTTGTTGGATAAGTCCTACACACCAGGCACGGTCATGTTGCCGCTCAACAACATGCGCATCTCATTGCATCAACTGGATGCCGCTCGCGAAATGCTCATCAGCGAAAGCCGTGGCACACTCAGTGGTGCCATGCGCTCGCTGCTGTCGTTTATTGAATCCAACGGTGACATGCTGCACATGGACAACGTGCCGCAAATGCTCGAGTCGGTGAGCGGCGCCATGCAATTTTTGAACGCCCCACGCGGTCGGGACATTCTCAAAAGCACAGCCACCTACATCAGCGGTCATTTTGGCCCTGACCAAGAACCACCGAGCCTCGACAAAATCGAACGCTTGGCCGATGCCATCACCTGCATTGACTACTATCTTGAAAGCATGGAAGTCAAAAAACCGGCAGGGGATCGCCCATTCACCATTGGTGAGCGTAGCCTTGCTGTGCTAGGTGCGGCTTAATCATGACCGTCTTTGGCTTGTTGTTTTCGGGGACATCACTGGTTGTGGCTGACGACTACAGCCTGCCCAACATCGAACAACACGCCAACGACATCGTGGTCAGTGAACAAGACGGGCAACGGTGGATCACCCGACCCATTGACCCTGATCACGCCACCACCACATACCCCACACACCAACTGCTGCCCCTTCGACTGTTGCTGACTCAATGGGACAGCGTGGCGTTTGAGCGCGCATCGCGGGCATTACAACTGCTGGACTGGTCACGCACCCATCAACATTGTGGCTGCTGTGGCACAGCCATGCAGCCCCATGCCACGGGCGAAATGGCACAGGTTTGTCCTGCCTGCGCCCACACCGCTTATCCGCGCATCAACCCCTGTGTCATCGTGGCGATTCGGCGGGATAACACGATATTACTAGCACGGGCGCAACGGTTTACCGTGCCCATGTTTAGCCTGATTGCAGGTTTTGTTGAAGTTGGCGAAACCCTAGAGCAAGCCGTGCATCGTGAAGTATTAGAAGAAGTCGGGATTCACATTCACAACCTGCACTATATGGGCAGCCAACCGTGGCCGTTTCCATCCAATCTGATGATCGGCTTTACCGCAGAATACCTCAGTGGCGAACTGGTGTTGCAAGAAGACGAAATCGCCGAAGCTGATTATTTTCCGATTGATCAATTGCCACTGATTCCGCCACAAGGCAGTATTGCTCATAGCTTGGTTCAACACAGCATTGACGCCATAGTCGCGCATCAAACCAAAACCGTCTGACACGGCTGGTTACGCCATAATGTTGCTTTGCCTCAGCTCATCACATGAGGCACTCACCTTACTCACGCCAAATCATCAGAAAAATTGATTCTTAAAATAAAAACTATCAATTTTTAAAATAAACAAATCTTGCATACCCTGTGGTCTCGATATGTAGTGAGAGAACAACATGACGTATGTCGTCACCGACGCCTGTATTGCCTGCAAATACACCGACTGCGTTGAGGTCTGCCCAACCGATGCCTTTTATGAAGGCCCAAATTTTTTGGTCATCAATCCTGATGAGTGTATTCATTGCAATCTTTGCGTTGCTGAATGTCCCGTTGGTGCGATTTTTGATGAAGATGATTTAACGGCCGAACAATTGCCTTTTTTGGCCTTAAATCAGCAGTTGTCGCAGCAATGGCCCAATATCAGCCATGCTAAAGCACCTTTGGCCGATGCCGAACACTACCGACTGATGGCAAGCAAACTCGACTTACTTCAGATCGACTAGCTGTCTATCCAGCCTGTGTTTAAAGCCATACCCTAATGCCTAACGCTCGCTTGATTTTGCCTATGTGCAGATCAAGCACGCACCCATACACAACACAACCCATCACACTCTCCACAACACGCATGGGCTTCAATCCCGCTCATGCCCAGAGTCTGCTAAACTACGCGGTTCGCTGCGTGCGATTCTTGCGCTGACCGTTTGAATGTCTACTGTTTGACTGATGTCTTGTTTGGAAGCCTTACCATGATGACAAAATCGCCCGTGATTGCCCAACTGCGTGACCTCCTGTCACGTCGTATTCTTATTATCGACGGCGCGATGGGCACCATGATTCAACGCCATAAACTGGTCGAAGAAGACTATCGCGGCGAACGCTTTGCAGAATGGGACATCAAACTACAAGGCATGAACGACCTGCTGGTCTTGACCCAGCCCGACCTCATTCAAGGCATTCATCGTCAGTACCTCGAAGCGGGCGCGGACATTATCGAAACCAACAGCTTTAACGCCACTGCATCCGACCTTAAACGCTACGACCTGCAAGATTACGCCCACGAACTCAACAAACAAGCGGCACATATTGCCAAGCAAGTCTGTGTGCAATACAGCACCCCAGACAAGCCCCGTTTTGTCGCCGGTGTACTCGGCCCAAACCAAAAAACCGCCTCCATGTCGGTGGACGTCAACCACCCTGCTGCACGTGCCATTACCTTTGACGAACTGGTCGAAGACTACACCGAAGCCACACTCGGTCTGATTGATGGTGGCGCAGACATTATTTTGATCGAAACCGTGTTTGACACCCTTAACTGTAAAGCCGCTATTTTTGCGGTCAAAAGTGTGTTTGAACAACGAGGTCATGAACTGCCCATCATGATCTCTGGCACGATCACCGATGCGTCAGGACGAACCCTCTCCGGCCAAACTGCCGAAGCCTTTTGGAACTCCGTGCGCCATGCCAACCCCATCTCGATTGGCTTTAACTGCGCATTGGGTGCCGACGCCATGCGTCCACACGTCAAAACCGTCAGCGACAAAGCCAATACCTTTGTCTCGGCGCACCCCAATGCGGGTCTACCCAACGCCTTTGGCGAATACGACGAAACCCCTGCCGAAACCGCCGCTTTTTTACAAGAATTTGCAGAAAGTGGCCTGATCAACCTGACCGGTGGATGCTGTGGCACCACGCCCGACCACATTGCCGCCATCTACCAAGCCGTTAAAGACATTGCCCCGCGGACGATTCCACACATCGAACCGGCCTGCCGACTGTCCGGTCTAGAGCCGTTTAACATCACCGCAGACTCCCTGTTCGTCAACGTGGGTGAACGCACCAACGTCACCGGTTCAAAAAAATTCGCCCGTCTCATTCGCGAAGAAAACTACACCGAAGCGCTCGAAGTTGCACTGGACCAAGTCCAAGGTGGCGCACAAATCATCGACATCAACATGGATGAGGGCATGCTCGACTCCGAAGGTGCGATGGTCAAATTTTTAAATCTCGTCGCCTCCGAGCCAGACATCTCGCGTGTGCCGATCATGATTGACTCGTCCAAATGGGAAATCATTGAAGCCGGTTTAAAGTGCGTACAAGGCAAAGCCATCGTCAACTCGATCAGCCTCAAAGAAGGCCACGACGAATTTGTCCAAAAAGCCAAGCTGTGCCAACGCTATGGGGCTGCCGTTATCGTCATGGCGTTTGACGAAGTGGGTCAGGCAGATACCGCTGCCCGCAAGCGCGAAATCTGCGAACGCTCCTACCGCGTGTTGGTCGATGACGTGGGCTTTCCGGCTGAAGACATTATTTTTGACCCCAACGTCTTTGCCGTTGCCACCGGCATTGAAGAACACAACAACTATGCCGTTGATTTTATTGAAGCCACCTTGTGGATCAAGCAAAACCTACCGCACGCCATGATCTCGGGTGGGGTCTCTAACGTCTCGTTCTCGTTTCGTGGTAACGAGCCAGTACGTGAAGCCATTCACGCCGTATTTTTGTACTACGCCATCAAAAATGGCATGACCATGGGCATCGTCAACGCCGGTCAGTTGGCCATTTATGACGACATTCCCAAAGAACTCAAAGACTGTGTCGAAGACGTCATTCGCAACCTACGCCCTGACAGCACCGACCGCCTGCTCGAAATTGCTGAACAATATCGCGGCAATGGCGCAGTCAAAGCCGTCGAAAACCTCGAATGGCGCAATCAAACCGTCGAAAAACGTCTTGCCTATGCCTTGGTCAAGGGTATTACCGCCTTTATTGACCAAGACACCGAAGAAGCCCGCCAACAATCCACTCGCCCATTGGACGTGATTGAAGGCCCGCTCATGGCTGGCATGAACACCGTAGGTGACCTCTTTGGCGAAGGCAAAATGTTTCTGCCGCAAGTGGTCAAATCGGCGCGGGTGATGAAACAAGCCGTCGCATGGCTAAACCCCTACATTGAAGCCGAAAAAACCGCCGGACAAAGCAAAGGTAAAGTCCTCATGGCCACCGTCAAAGGTGACGTCCACGACATTGGCAAAAACATTGTTGGCGTGGTACTCGGCTGCAATGGTTACGACATTGTTGACTTGGGCGTGATGGTGCCAGCCGAAAAAATTCTGCAAGTCGCCCGCGACGAAAAAGTCGATATTATTGGCCTGTCTGGCTTGATCACACCAAGCCTTGACGAAATGGTCTTTGTCGCCAAAGAAATGCAACGGCAAGGTTTTCACATTCCACTCATGATTGGTGGGGCAACCACCTCCAAAGCGCATACCGCGGTTAAAATTGACCCGCAATATCAAAATGATGGCATCGTCTATGTGGCCGACGCCTCCCGCGCTGTTGGTGTCGCCACCACGTTGCTATCCCCCGAAATGAAGCCCGCCTTCTTGGCCGAACGCCGCGAAGAATACCGCATCATCCGCGAACGTCTGGCCAACAAACAGCCCAAAGCCGCCAAACTCAACTACGCCGAATCGGTTGCCAACGGCCTTGCGCTCGACTGGCAGGGCTATCAGCCACCAGTGCCCCATCAAATCGGTATTCAGGTCATTGAAAACTACTCACTGACAGAACTCGTGCCCTATATTGACTGGACACCATTTTTTATCTCGTGGAGTTTGGCCGGAAAATTCCCTGCCATTTTGCAAGACGACGTCGTGGGTGAAGCCGCGCGCGACTTGTTTGACAACGCACAAACCATGCTAAAACAACTGGTTGAAGACGACAGCATCATCGCCAAAGCCGTGTTTGGCTTGTTTCCTGCGGCACGAATCGACAGCGACAGCGTGGCCGTATATGCCGATGAATCCCGCGACCACATCAGCCATCGCTTTGAACATCTCCGCCAACAATCAGACAAAGCCACTGGCAAATCAAACCTCAGCCTTGCCGACTTTATTGCACCCGTCGACAGCCCTGCACAAGACTATTTGGGCGGTTTTACCGTCTCTATTTTTGGCGCAGAAGAACTGGCACATGACTACAAAGCCCGTGGCGACGACTTTAGCGCGATCTTGGTGCAAAGCTTGGCCGACCGCTTTGCCGAAGCCCTTGCCGAACGCCTACACGAGCGCGTGCGTAAAGAATTTTGGGGCTATATGGCCGACGAAGCCTTAGACAACGATGCCTTGATCAAAGAAAAATACGTTGGTATTCGCCCTGCACCGGGTTATCCGGCCTGCCCAGAACACAGCGAAAAAGCCAAATTGTTTGATTGGCTCGATAGCACCGCCAAAATTGGCACGGTGTTGACCGAAAACTTTGCCATGTGGCCGCCGTCCAGCGTGAGTGGGTTTTATTACTCGCACCCGCAAAGCGAATACTTTAACGTCGGCAAAATTAGCCGCGACCAGCTCGCAAGCTATGCTGCACGTAAGGGGTGGTCGATTGAAACGGCAGAGCGTTGGTTAAGCCCGAATTTGGAGTGATGCAGAGATTCGTGAAGTAGTGTTTCAAGCTTCTATCTGATATTGCACTTTCAAGGCATCTGGTTTAACGTAAGACAGCTGTAGACAACTCGGCTAAAACAATAAAGTTTTAGCCCGTTTCCACTGTTCTACTCGCAAAAAATTGGCAACTATATAGAACGACTGTTCCTAGACACGAATTTATGATCAGCTTGACGCTGACATTAACGTAATTTCGTTCTGTACTGCCACTTTATGCTCCACCCTACATTTTTTCAGAAACTGATGGGTCTAGAGCGTCCCATTAGCTTTTCAGATGATTTTTTATATCTCTGACTTCGAGGTTCATATGGACGAAAAAAATACTAACTCATATTTTTTCACTGATCTTCACGCAAACGACCCTCGTTTAGTTCGATTTTTGGAATTTTCTACTAGTCTTGAGTCATCAAAAAAGCAATCTTATTTATTAGCATCGCCTTTAGTTGAGAAAAAATATGAGTATCAGTATAAAAATGCTGCCCTTTTAATAGTTCCTCAAGAAAAGCTTATTTTTATAAATTTCAGTAGTGACAGTAATCATGAGTTCTCAAACTATGTAGAAGAATATATTGAAGATATTGGATATATGTCAAAAAAATATGAATACTTAAATTTTATCGGGAGACCAAAAAAATGGGCTCCAGATATTACTCATCAAGTGAATATTGATGAATTGGGGAATCCAGAATCTATTTTATCTTTATTTTCAAAACACGCTTTAGACAAAAGTAAAAAAAGAATTTCAGAGCTTGTTTCATCTCTTGTGATCGGTAGCATAAACGACATCAGCAAGATTGGGGAAGACCTACCTACCTCACCGTTAGATATGGTAAAGCAAAAGATCATTTTGTTTGACACAGACCAAACAAAGTTTATTTACGACTCTATGGATGATCAAAATGTAATTAGAATTCAAGGACTTTCTGGAAC
>JBEANQ010000046.1:0-14873 GCA_041165345.1 Pseudomonadota bacterium | reverse complement strand
ACCTGTAGACCTGACTGAGCCGCTGGCGAGCAAGCATCAACACTGCCAATACGGGTATTGAGTTGCTCGGAGGCAGGCAAAAAAAGCACCCAAAACAGTAACACCGCAAAGATTAGGTTAATCAAAGGCCCTGCTACTACCACTGCCATCCGTACCCATGGAGATTGACGATTAAACGCATACGGCATGTCGGCTTCTGCCACTTCGCCCTCACGCTCATCGGCCATTTTGACGTAACCACCTAAAGGAATAGCGGCCAACTGGTACTGTACGCCGTCCTTGCCCATCCGCTTCAGCAATACTGGCCCAAAGCCAATCGAAAACACCAAAACTTTGATGCCAAAGCGTCTGGCCACCCAAAAATGACCAAACTCATGAATGGCGATTAAGGGGCCTAGCAGGACAATGGCTGCCAGTACAATCTGAACAATACTCATGCTTCATCCACACCCAGCGTCTTTGTCGTCCTGCTGGCAGTGCTCAACAGGGGCAAAACGCTGCGTCATTCAAACTGATCTAGGCCCGTGCAGCAAGCCACTGATTCGCGATTTGCCGCGCCTCGGCATCGTGGTCGAGGATTGTGGCAAGATCGTGAACATGCCGCATGGGTAATTGTGTAATAACCGCCTCAATCAAGGAGGCAATGTGATTAAAACCGATTTGACCGGCCAAAAACGCCTCAACGGCCACTTCGTTAGCAGCGTTTAAGACCGCAGGCTGCGTACCACCAACTTGCATGGCTTGCCGTGCCAGCTGCAAACATGGAAAACGCTGCATGTCGGGGGCTTCAAAGTGTAACGACCCAATCTGAAACAAATCTAAAGGCGCAACACCGGCGTCAATGCGTTGCGGCCATGCCAACGCATGGGCAATCGGGGTACACATATCAGGGTTGCCCAGTTGTGCTAGCGTCGAGCCATCCACATATTGCACCAAGGAGTGAATAATACTTTCTGGATGCACCACGACCGTGATGCGGTCTTCAGGCAGGTCAAACAAATGGCAGGCTTCAATAAGTTCTAAGCCTTTATTCATTAATGTCGCTGAGTCAACTGAGATTTTTCGACCCATTGACCAGTTGGGATGCTTACACGCTTGCGCGGGGGTCACAACCCTCATTTGGTCTGCTGTCCATGTGCGGAACGGGCCACCCGAGGCGGTCAATAAAATTTGCGAGACCCCCGCCCGTTGACCCTGTAGGCCAAAGCGTTCGGTACTTGTAAAATAATCGGTGGGTAGACACTGAAAAATCGCGTTGTGTTCAGAGTCTACCGGCAGCAGTACCGCCCCAGACTGCCGCACGGCCTGCATGAACAGTTCACCGGCCATGACCAGTGCTTCTTTGTTGGCCAGCAACACCCGCTTACCGGCCTGCACCGCTGCCAAGGTGGGTGCAAGTCCCGCAGCACCCACAATCGCGGCCATCACTACATCAACGTCGGCATGTTGTGCAACCGCACACAACCCTGCTTCCCCTTCTAAAATGTCGGGCATCGCGTCTACATCAAGATGATGCAGATGCTTTGCAAAGGCCTCACCTTGACCCACGGGTACCACCACAATCTGTGGTTGATGCGCTTGTGTGAGCGATGCTAGTTCGGCCAAACGGCTAAAGCCCGTCAATGCAAAAATACGATATTGCTCGGGATGCAGCGCCAGCACGTTGAGGGTACTGGCACCAATGGAGCCGGTAGCACCCAGCAGACAAACATTCTGATAGGTGCGCATGCTCAAAAGCCCCCCATCAACCAATAACCCAACGCAAATATAGGGGTCGCGGCTAACAATGAGTCAATACGGTCTAACACGCCGCCATGACCGGGCAATAGCGTCCCAGAGTCCTTGACTCCTGCTTGACGCTTAAACATTGACTCCACCAAGTCACCCAACACAGATACCAACACCGTGAGCATTGATAACAGCAAAAAACCGACGCAGTGCCAACCGACCAACTGCTGTTGATACGCCACACTGACCGCCAACACAGTGGTTAGAACCACACCACCGGCCAACCCTTCGAGGGTTTTTTTCGGGCTAACATCAGGCGCAAGCGGCCGACTCCCCAATGCCCGACCGGCAAAATAAGCACCACTGTCGGCCACCCAAACCAAGCCAAACACATACAGCAACCACCACGGTGATACTTGCCACATGCTAAAAATAGCCGTCGTCGCTGAGGTCAGTACCAACAGGCCAATGCCTTGCAGTTGGCGTGCCGTATGCCATGTGGTGTTGGCCGGATACTGCCGAACCCAATACACGGCAACTGCCCAGAACACTGCCGCGAGTGACCATAGCAGCGGCCATACACCCGCACACATTAAACCTACCGCCACCAACACGGGCAGACCCAGCAAGAATCGAGCGGGATACTCGGTTTTTGGCATGAGGCTTAGCCACTCATGAGCGCCAATGCTGGCCGTCACCAGCATCAAGACCAGCATGGGAATGGCGCTAGACGTGGCAAACATGCACACGCTCACAATGACCAACAGCACCAGCGCCGTTTTGATACGTTCAAACATGGGGGGCGCTCTCGGGGTCAGGCTCACAGGATTGCTGTTGGACTTGCTCGCTGGTCAACCCAAAGCGGCGTTCACGGCCAGCAAACACATGCAAGGCATGTTCAAATTCTTCGACCGTGAATTCAGGCCATAACGCATCTGAAAAATATAATTCGGCATACGCTGCTTGCCACAACACAAAATTAGACAAGCGATAGTCGCCACCGGTTCGGATCAACAGATCGACAGGAGGTAAGTCATGCATGGCAATATGTTGCTGCATGGCGGCGGCATCAATTTGATCCGGCTGTAACCGCCCTGCGGCCACTTCTTCCGCCAAGCGACGAGCCGCTTGTGCCATGTCCCACTGCCCGCCATAGCTCATGGCGATCACCAACGTCATAGTGTGATGATGCGCCGTGGTTTGCTCGGCTTCTGCCATCAGGGCTTGCAGCGCTGGAGACATGCGTGAACGATCACCAATAAACCGCATGGCGATTTGATTGGCTTGCATTCGTGCCATTTGCTCACGAATGGTTTGATCAAATAACGCCATGAGCAGCGCAACCTCGTCGGGTGGACGCTGCCAGTTTTCGCTCGAAAATGCAAAAACCGTCAAGGCTTCAACCCCTAAACGTCGCGCTTCTGCGACGATGGGATCCAACTGGTTTTTGCCAGCCCGATGGCCTTCACCACGCGGCAAATGCTGCTTGCGTGCAAAGCGGTTATTGCCATCCATAATGATGGCAACGTGGCGAGGCAGTACCGGCGAGTGAGATTCAGCAGCGGGTGTGTTCAAACCTTAGACCTGCATCAGCTCAGCTTCTTTAAGACCCAACAGACGCTCAACTTCTGCGACATATTTGTCGGTCAGTTTTTGCACGTCTTCGCCCATGCGACGGTCGTCGTCTTCGGTGATGTCTTTTTCTTTGAGCAAGTCTTTTACGTCACCCAAGACATCGCGACGAATGTTCCGAATCGCAACCTTGGCGTTTTCGGCTTCAGTGCGCGCCAGTTTTTGCATGTTCCGGCGAGTTTCTTCGGTCAATGCGGGGAGTGGCACGCGAATCACGTCACCACTAATGGGGTTTAAGCCCAAATCGCTTTCTCGAATGGCTTTGTCAACCGTCGATACCATGCTGCGCTCAAACGGTTGAACCACCAGCGTGCGGGAGTCTTCAACGCCCACACTGGCCACTTGGTTTAACGGTACATCCGAACCATAGTACGACACCATCACGCCATTAAGCATGGATGGATGGGCACGCCCTGTCCGTACTTTTGAGAAGCCGTGTTCTAGCGACTCAATGGATTTTTTCATTCGGCTTTCGCCGTCTTTTTTCAGATCATTCAACATGTGAATACGTCCTTCTTACGTCAATAGGGTCAAATGACCTGTTATCCGATGGTGCGGCTCACGCGTGTGCCTTCATTTTTGCCCATCACCACGTCCAATAATGCACCGGCTTTGTTCATGTTAAACACTTGCAACGGCACATCATGGTCACGGCACAAGCAAATGGCGGTCAGATCCATCACACCCAGCTTTTCAGTCAATACTTGATCAAAGGTGAGCTGATCATAACGGACTGCGTCGCTGTTAGTGCTGGGGTCTTTGTCATACACGCCATCCACTTTGGTGGCCTTTAGAATCAAGGTGGCTTCGATTTCAATGCCACGCAAACACGCAGCGGTGTCAGTGGTAAAGAATGGATTGCCCGTGCCTGCCACAAACACGCAGACATCACCTTGTTTTAAATAGCGGATCGCGTCACGGCTGCTGTAGGTTTCAACCACGCCACCAATCGATAAGGCCGACATTAAACGGGTTTTGATATTGCGACGTTCAAGGGCATCACGCAAGGCCAAGCCGTTCATGACGGTGGCCAGCATGCCCATTTGGTCGCCGGTGACACGCCCGACCAAGCCTTCTTTTTGCAGTTGGCTGCCACGGTAGAGATTACCGCCACCGACCACAATCCCAACCTGTACACCCAACCCGACCAAGTGCGCAATCGACAAGCTCATTTGGTCAAGGATGCTGGCGTCGATTCCCATGTCTTTGTTGCCGGCCAACGCTTCACCAGACAATTTCAGCAAAATACGAGAAAAGCGGGGGCTATTTTCAGCCATGACAGACTCCAAAAGAATGCAATAAAGACGATAAATGTGCGCCTGCCCTTGTCCGTGCAAAGGCTTGGCGTGACGCGATCAAGCTGCTCACTGGCATTGACTCAGCATCAGTCGGGGTTGGTTATGCCACCACTAAACGCGCATAGAGGTCGTATTCGTCCGCATCTGTAATTTCGACGGTCAATAACTGACCTTGCTCAATGTGGCTTTTGTCGATGTCTTCAATAAAGACATTACCGTCAATTTCTGGGGCATCGGCATAACAACGGGCAATCGCGACGGGATGTTCTTCATCGAGTTCATCCACCAACACGGTCATGATTTGACCAATACGGGCTTGCAGCTTTTTGGCCGAGATGGCTTGTTGCACTTGCATAAAACGCTCAAAACGTTCTTGTTTGACGTCTTCTGGCACAGGATCGGGCAAGTCGTTGGCGGTAGCACCTTCGACTGCCGAGTAGGTAAAGCAGCCGACCCGATCCAATTGCGCGTCTTGCAACCAATCCAATAAATATTGGAAATCTTCTTCGGTCTCACCAGGAAAACCCACCACAAACGTCGAGCGAATCACCAGACTTGGGCACTTTTCACGCCAGAGTTTGAGCCGCTCGAGGGTGTTTTCACTGTGGGCTGGCCGCTTCATCAATTTAAGAATGCGGGGGCTGGCGTGCTGAAAAGGAATATCCAGATACGGCAAAATTTTGCCCTGTGCCATCAAATCAATGGCGGCATCCACATGCGGATAAGGGTAGACATAGTGCAGGCGCACCCACACACCCAATTGACCTAGCGCTTCACACAGTTCATAAAAACGTGTTTTGAGCGGCTGGCCATTCCAAAAATCGAGTTTGTATTTTAAGTCTAGACCATAGGCCGAGGTGTCTTGCGAGATGACCAAGACTTCTTTAACACCCGCACGCACCAAGGCTTGTGCTTCGTCCATCACGCTACCAATGGGGCGCGAAACCAAGTCGCCCCGCAATGAGGGAATAATGCAAAAGGTGCAGCGATGGTTACAGCCTTCTGAGATTTTTAAATACGCGTAGTGCTTGGGGGTCAGGCGAATGCCTTGGGCAGGCACTAAATCAATATAGGGGTTATGCGCAGGCGGCGCAGGCACGTATTCATGCACAGCGGTCATGACATCGTCATAGGCGTGTGGGCCGGTGACCTTTAAGACGCTGGGATGCATGGCACGAATTTTATCTTCGTGCTTGCCCAAACAGCCCGTCACAATGACTTTGCCATTTTCGCTGATGGCTTCGCCAATCGCGTCGAGTGACTCTTGGACTGCAGACTCAATAAATCCACAGGTATTGACCACCACCAAGTCAGCGCCAGCGTAGTCCGCAGCGACATCATAGCCTTCGGTACGAAGCTGAGTCAGGATGCGCTCAGAATCCACCAGCGCCTTGGGGCAACCCAGTGAGACAAAACCGACTTTGGGGGATTTCATAGCAAACACTCCGGCAGGACGGCGCGTATTGTATGCCCTTTGCTCCCTTGTGGGTAGCCGAAAGCCACCGCTCAACGCGCACCGTTTGGCAGTCTGTGTACAATCGATCTTTTTTAGTGCAAGCCCACAATAAGCACCAAAATAGTGCAGAATAGCCATTCTGTACGGATTTTCTGTCTGCAGACGCGCTTTTTTTTTGCACGGATCGTACCTTTTGGCGCATAGGCAGTCTGACAACCGACCTTGTCCGCACATTTTTGGACAAAATACTCAAGTTGGCTTGTCCTTTGCTTGTCATGGCTCTGCAGCGTGTAACAGAACCCGTCTGCATTGGAGAACCTTGAACGTGAATGCCCGTCCTCAGGCTCATTACCACACGATGGTTGATCACATGCTGACTGCGGTCATGCAAGTGTCGCCTGCACTCACCATTGAATACATGAACCCCGCTTGCGAAGCCCTGTTGGAGCTTAGCCAAGTACGGGCGATTGGACAGCCATTGCTATCACTGCTACATGAATCCGATGATACATTTGACACCGAAGCCGCCATTTTGCGTACCCTGCACAGCGGCCAACCCTATACCCGCCGTGAAGCCCAACTGCGCGTTGGTTTGCGTGACAAAGCCGTCGATTACAGCGTGTCCTTGATCATTGATGACCGTCCACAGGCCATTGACCAACGATTACTCATTGAAATTCAACCAATTGACCGGCTGCTGCGCATTAATCGCGACGAACACTTAAGCCAACAACATCAAGTCGCGCGGCAACTGGTGCGCGGTGTGGCGCACGAAATCAAAAATCCACTGGGGGGGATTCGCGGGGCAACCCAATTGCTGGTGCGTAGCCTGCCTGAAGGCAGTGTGAGTGAATACACCGACATTATTATCTCTGAAGTCGACCGGCTTAAAGTGCTGGCCGATACCATGCTTGGCTCACGGGTCGTGCCTCAAATGAGCCCTGTGAATATTCACGAACCCCTCGAACGTGTCCGCAGCCTGATCATGAATCAGACCGGCGGCCAAATGCAGATCAAGCGTGACTATGACCTCTCGCTTCCAGAACTACCCGCCGACCGAGATCAACTGATTCAAGTCATGCTCAACATCAGTGTCAACGCGGTACAAGCCATGACCGAAAATCTGGCCGCCATGCAAGGACGCCCCCCTGTCCTCACCCTGCGCAGCCGGATTCAACGCATGTTTACCATCAATGGCATGCTCAACCGCAGCGTGGTACGCGTAGACATTGAAGACAACGGGCCGGGTATTCCTGCCGACCTGATCGAATCGGTGTTTTATCCCATGGTGACTGGTCGTGCCAGTGGAACTGGCCTAGGGCTCAGTATTGCCCAAAATATTATTCATCAGCATGGCGGCTTACTGGAATGCCAGTCACAAGCCGGATGCACTGTTTTTAGCCTTTATTTGCTTTGGGAGTAAATCATGTCCAATGAATCCATTTGGGTGATTGATGATGACCGTGCGATGCGCTGGGTACTTGAAAAAACCTTTAAAGAAGAAGGACTCAAAGTCACCACATTTGAAGAAGGTCAAAGCGCATTAGACCGGCTCGACACGGACATTCCTGATGTCATCATCACCGACATTCGCATGCCGGGTATGGACGGCCTGACCTTCTTGGCGAGGGTCAAAGCCCTACACCCCGAACTGCCCGTCATTATTATGACCGCACACTCTGACCTTGAATCTGCGGTCTCCAGCTATCAAACCGGCGCGTTTGAATACCTGCCCAAACCGTTTGACATTGATGAAGCCATGACACTGGTCAATCGGGCGATTCAACACAATGCACGGCTCAACAGCAGCGAAAGCACCCGTCCAGCCCCCTTGCGCTCGGTTGACATCATTGGCGAATCCCCCGCCATGCAAGAAGTGTTTCGCGCCATTGGCCGCCTGTCGCAGTCCCACATCACCGTCCTCATCAACGGTGAATCGGGTACAGGCAAAGAGCTGGTCGCCCATGCGCTGCATCGTCACTCGCCACGCGCCAGCAAACCGTTTATTGCCCTCAACATGGCGGCTATTCCGAAAGACCTCATGGAAACCGAACTCTTTGGGCATGAAAAAGGCGCATTTACCGGCGCAAATAGCCAACGACATGGCCGTTTTGAGCAATCCAACGGCGGCACACTGTTTTTGGACGAAATTGGCGACATGCCCTTTGAAACCCAAACCCGTCTGCTGCGTGTCTTGGCCGATGGCGAATTTTATCGCGTTGGCGGGCATATTCCGGTCAAAGTCGACGTGCGCATTATTGCAGCCACCCACCAAGACCTCGAAAAACTGGTCAACGAAGGCAAATTCCGCGAAGACTTATACCATCGTCTCAACGTCATCCGCATTCACATTCCCCGTCTGCGTGACCGCAACGAAGACATTCCCATGTTAGCGTCGCACTTTTTGGCGCGTGCCGGACGTGAACTGGCGGTCGAACCAAAAATTTTGCGGCCAGAAACCATTGCCGTCATGCAACAACTGCCATGGCAAGGCAACGTACGCCAGCTTGAAAACACCTGCCGCTGGTTAACCGTCATGGCCAGTGGTCGCGAAATTTTTCCAAACGACCTACCACCAGAACTACGCGGGCGCAGTGGCACCGAACTGGCCATGGGCAGCACCACGGTCACGCCACTCACAGCACCCAACACGCCACCGCTGACCACCCGCAGCATACACACTCAAAACTGGGAGCAACTGCTGGGAGAATGGGCGCTTCAACGCCTACAACACGGCGACCAACAACTGCTCAACGACGCACTACCCGCGTTTGAACGCGTCATGATTGATATTGCGCTCCAACATAGTCATGGCAAAAAACGTCTGGCCGCAGAACTATTAGGTTGGGGACGTAATACTCTCACCCGCAAGCTGCGTGAATTAGGCATTAATGCAGGGGATGATGACGAAGACGCCGCATAAGCACGCACACCACGTTGACACCCACACGGGATTAAATGAATGGATATTCACAATATCCCGTGTTTTAGAATTCCTTGCTAAGCCAAACATATTTATATTTTTTTACACGGCAAAGTTGATCACTTGTACAGCGACGCCGATTGTTTTAAGGTGAAATACCAGAGCAAGGAAGCTCGTTTTGAGACCATCACCATGCTGATGCTGACTCCCTCACCGCACCGACGACAGATTGACACCCTCATTAACTTTATTATCGCGGCCAACCCCATTCAACGCAGTGCGTTCTTAAGTATTCTCATTTTTATAGTCACCCTACAATATTGCCTGTGGGCAATTGTGATGTACTACTGGCCTTTGGCACATCAATACCTCAATCGAGATGTGATTGCACAATCGATTCCTGTTGGCTCGTCATTAGTGATTGGCTGTTTGGTTTGCTACATCACCTGCCGTTTTCTCAGTACTCATGTCAATGCACGCGTACAGTTTTGGGTGCAAACCTGCGTTGCAATTTACTACACCTTAGACATGTTGTTTTTTGGCTATTTAATTGGCTCAATGTCGATGGCTGCTGGTGCAGTCTTATTAGGCTCACCTATTTTTGGGCTATTCTTACTTGAAAGCCGTGCCATTTATATTGCACTCGCCATTGGCATTATCACCATACTCACCCTGTGTAGTTTATCGGTCTCGGGCATTATTCCCTATGCACCAGTATTAATGGCCTCACACTCACATGAAACCTCTAGCTTTTGGCTATGGTCGATGATGTTTTTTATTTTACCCTACTGGTTTATTGTCTGCTTTTTATGTGATTTGATCATTAAAAAACTACGCCAACGAGAAGCTGACGTTCGCTATTTGGCTGAGCGCGACCAACTGACTGGACTGATGAATCGCCACAGTATTGATCATCATGTTAAACGTATTTTTGGACAGTATGGTCATTTATGTGCTGTCGTCTTGCTAGATTTAGATCACTTTAAACACATTAATGATCAATTTGGTCATCCCTGTGGAGATCATGTGTTAAGAACGGCTGCTCAGGTCTTGATGACCAATGTGCGTAAACAAGACATTGTCGGGCGGTTTGGGGGTGAAGAGTTTATTATTCTGATGGAAAATACTGGAATAGAGGAAGCCGAAGCTATTGCTGAGCGTATTCGTGAAGGGCTGCATCAGTTACAAGCGTTTCATCACGATGGCCGACTCATCCCTATTTCGGCTAGTTTTGGGGTGACTTCTGTTTTTTCAGGACCAGATACTCACTTTGAAATGTTAGTCCAACAGGCTGATCAGGCGCTGTATCAAGCCAAACAAAACGGACGTAATCAGGTTAGGCGTTACGACATTCCATCATCACGCCTTGCGTGATGCGTTATTACAAACAAAAAGAGCAATGACGGTTGTCATTGCTCTTTTGTTTAAGTCGATGGAAGTCAGCACGGCTGACATCTAAGCGACTTTTTATACCAGTAATTTTGGTGGGGTTGGAGAGACTCGAACTCTCACGTATTGCTACGCCAGAACCTAAATCTGGTGCGTCTACCAATTTCGCCACAACCCCGCGGTGCAGCATTCTATCGAATAAAATTCTGCAATACTAGCGTTTAGGCTCTACTTTTTAAAAAAAGTAGGCGTTATGCAGAGGCAGGGACTTTACCCTTGTCACGAACTAAATAGCGACGACCTTTCTGGTCATCTGGATCATATAAATGCAAGGTAATCGTCCCTTGTTTCATAAAATCACCATAACCATGACCGGCGCTAAATTCTGCGCGAATCTTGTCAATCACGCGCTTATGAATCCATGGATGCGCTTCAATCGCTAGATGCAAGGTGTCGGCTTTTTTGCCAAGTTTTTGATGCCATGCCAACACACCATTAGACATTTTTTGAAAATGCCCTTCAAATTCTTCATAGTCATCGGCACTAAATTGCACATGACGAATAAATTTTTTACTAAAAAAACCGCCGGTTTCTTCATCAGTTTCTTCATAAAACTGATGCGCAGGTTTAACAGGTGCAGGGGGTAAGCCAGACGGTTTTGCATGAGGCAAATGACTGAGCGGCTCTGCCGACGCTGCCTTGGCCGGTGTTGCAACAGGGCTGAGCAATACGTCAATGGCTTCGCTGGTTTCATGCCCTGATTGAAAACGATAGCGGGGTTCTTTGGCCAGCAGTCGGTCAAGCAAGGGCTGATACCGATCCACCGACATGGGCAGTGGCGGAACAGGGTCTTGGCAATGCTTGATCGCCAAGGTGATGGTGTCTTGTGCCGTAAACGGTGGCCGTCCGGTCATCATTTCATACAGCATGACCCCCAGCGAATACAGGTCTGCTCGGCCATCGACACGCTCGCCACGCGCTTGCTCGGGGCTCATGTATTTGGGCGTGCCCACGGTTGAGCCAATTTGGGTCATTTGGCTGTCGACGTGCAGGTCACGGGCAATGCCAAAGTCGGTTAAGACCGGTGTGCCATGTTTGCTAAATAGGACGTTATCGGGTTTTAGGTCACGGTGAACAATGCCGTTTTCGTGGGCAAAGGCCAGTGCTTTGGCAAGGTCTCGGCCAATCTCTAAGGTTTTTTGTGAGCCTAGCTCGCCGCGTTCGATCATTTCGCCTAAATGGCCAGCCGTGTGGTATTCCATCGCCATGTAATGGTATTGCTCATGCACGCCCACGTCATACACGGTGATAATATTGGGGTGTGACAAACTAGCGACCATACGTGCTTCGCTGTTAAAGCGTTGGGCAAAGTCGCGCTGGGCCAGCAAGTGAGGTGACATGACTTTAAGGGCGACGGGACGGCCAAAGGACTCCTGTACTGCCAAATAGACCGTCGCCATTCCCCCCTGCCCCAACACACGGATTAGCTCATAGCCAGGAATATGTGGAAGGGGTTGTTGCTCGTCCATAGATCAGGTCCTGTGATCAATCTACATAGGAAGTTCGCCATCAATGCGACTCTCACGGACCATTGATTCAGTTAAATGGCCCACCTCTGCAATATGCCACAGCAGCAGCAGGCTGTCAGTGCTTGCTGCTGTTTTTTGCCCGCTCTGTTGTATTTTCATACAATTTTGCGGGCATTAAGGGGCAATATGATTAGGACACTTGGGAGCGATGCCGCCGCCGTGCTTCGATTTGCAAAATACCGGCATCATGTGAACCATGCGCATCTGGCACAGATAGCGAGTCATCTGCTAGTAGTTGCTCACGTTTTTGATCTAGCCTTGCCAAGCATTGATCAAGGGTTTTACCAATACGGGCATGGGTACGAATGGCCGATATTTTAGGCCATGTGGCACGCTCACCTTCTTTCATTAAGAGTTGAAACAGTTCGGGGCTAGGATCACGCAGCATATAGCCGTAATGCCGCAGGCTGTAGTCGCCCACAATGTTGACGTCGCCATAGTAGCGCTGACCAATCACACCATAGCCATGGTCCAACATGCGCCGAATCGGGGCGGCATCGCCCATGCGGTCTCGGGCAAAATCCATGGCGCCCATCGCTAAAATTTGTGCTTGTTTGCGAGCAATGCGTGCCGGCCAGCTCATGACGTCGGTGCGAAAGCGCTGATGGTCATTTTTCATAAACGGTACGATATGCGGGTTCACTTGACAGGCAATGGTGTAGTTGATGTTGTACAGCCGTGCCAGCCGTTCACGCGGAAAGTCACTACGCACACTGCCATCGACCCAGCGCGTAGATGGCATATAGGCTTTATAGTGGCCATCACGGGTTTTGGTGGTCAGTTTTACCGGTGGAAATAGCACTGGCACAGCACACGATGCCAGCGCTGCACTCCACAGCAGCAGGTAGGGTGAGGTGAGTTCATTCATGATGCGGGGTTGTTGACGGCCATCATAGGGAGCCACTGCAATATTGATATGCCGCCCACTCTTGGCAAAGGCTTCTTCAAAGGTGTATTCGCCTAGGTTTTCGCGCAAAAACGACCGTAGAATGTTGACGTCGGCAATGCCACCGCCACGCAAAATGTCACGCAGGGTTCTAAAGTGAAACGCGTGTTCATAAAAATGCTCGCCGTTATACATCAGGCGCAGTTCATCGTCGGTGCGTGTGCCGAGCATCCCCGCCATGAGTGAGCCGGCACTCGACCCCGAAAACACTTTGGGCAATAAGTCTTGGTCTTGCAGCGCCTTACACACTCCCGCATGAAACAGCCCCAAGGTTGCACCACCCGAAAACATTAAAGCGGGTTGACCGTAGCTGTGATAGGTGTCTTCAAAAAAGCGGTACTTGGCATCAAGTGGTAAAAAATCAAACTGTTGATCACACAGGTAATCAAGGCATAAACACACTTGATCAATATATTCTTCAATCAGGCGTTTGGTGCCAACGTGGGCATGACCATACAACATCGGATGGCCAATATTGCCCAGATCATGGTATAGCCCCTCGCGAATAGCACGCATCAGCTCCACATCACGGCCTTCTTGCCGATAACGCCGCAAGGTCACCAAACGCTCGGCAATCAGTGAGGAGTCGTAATACGGCGAGGCGTTGTCGAGTTTCCAGAGGTTCATGCCACTGGCATGGTCTAGCTCAAGGGCAATGGCGTGCCAGTCGTCATACGACTGCGCCTCTTTTAAGTCGCGTGCTAATCCTTGCGCGCGTCGATCAAACCAGCCCATGACATCTACTCCCTGTCCGTTTGCAAGACCTGTTCATCACACGTTGATGCCGTTCCGCGGTCTGACAGAACAATCATTCTAAAATGTGATGTCCGTACCCTAACACGCGTCTCAATGCCAACAGAATGGCATTTTTCATCATTGCTGTACCGCGTTATGATGCATCATGAGGCGTTTTAGTCCGCTTTTTCATGCAGACTATCTACTTTTTTTAACTGCTGTTGCTTCGGCACTTTGATCAGGATGCCCGCATGACGCCCCCGCTACTCCCTGCCGATATGATGGATGCCCTACGCGTGTTAATTGCGCAGGCTCAACAAGCATTACCGCCGCAACCCCAACCGACCGACTTTTCTGCCCCAGCGTATCAGTGGCAGCACGGTGCATTGCAGCCGGTGTATGCGCCCCAGCCGATTCATTTGTCTGACTTGTTGGGCATTGACCGCCAAAAACAACAGATCGTGCAAAACACCCGACAGTTTTTGGCCGGTTTGCCTGCCAATGATGTGCTACTGACCGGCGCACGCGGGTCGGGCAAGTCCTCCTTGATTCGGGCATTACTGACCGACTTTGCCACCGAAGGCCTGCGGGTGATTGAAGTTGCCCGAGACGATTTGGCCGATTTGGCCCAGATCAAAGCCTTACTTGCTGGTCGATCAGAGCGGTTTATTGTGTATTGCGATGACCTTGCATTTAATGCAGAAGATGAACACTACCGCGCCCTTAAAAGCCTGTTGGATGGATCGGTACAGTCTGGCAGCGCGCAAATCTTGATCTATGCCACCAGCAACCGGCGGCATTTACTGCCCGAATATCAACACGAAAACCAACCAATTGTGCAGCACAACCCCAATGGTTCGGTTGAGCTTCGCACGCAAGAAGTGATTGATGAAAAAGTTTCGTTGTCAGATCGGTTTGGACTGTGGCTGTCATTTCACCCCATGAGCCAAGATTTGTACTTGCAGATTGTGACCCATTGGCTACAGCAATCGGGAATCACGTTTGATGACACCATACGCCGTGAAGCCCTGATGTGGGCGATGACCCGTAGCCAGCGGTCGGGTCGGTCAGCTGCACAATTTGCCCGTCATTGGATCGGCCTAACTGGTTTGGCTGCACTGGATGCCGCCCCACACCCATAGAGACCCATCATGAGCGCCTTATATCCAGAGATTCA
>JBEANQ010000045.1:0-15066 GCA_041165345.1 Pseudomonadota bacterium | reverse complement strand
CTAACACCACAGCCGAATCCACGCAGCGCCCTGTAATGACAATGTCAGCCCCTTGTGCCAGTGCAGCCGCAATCGGGGTTGCGCCAAGGTAAGCATTGATGCTGGCCAAGCGGTCGGGCAAGGGTGCGCCATTAAACATCTCGGTCAGGTGTTGCGTGCGTAGTGCATCCTGTTGACTCAGTAAGTCATCGCCCAGCACCACAGCCACCTTCAGGTCAAGGCCAGCCGCTGCAATCATTTGCACCAAGGCATCACGACAGGCCAGCGGATTGACCCCACCGGCGTTGCTGATCACCTTAATTTTTTTGTGGGCAATGGTCTGAATCAGTGGGGTCATCACCCGTGTGACAAAGTCGGTGGCATAGCCTGCTTGCGGGTCTTTTTGACGGGCGTTGGCCATAATGGACAGGGTGACTTCGGCCAAGTAGTCAAACACCAAATAATCAATCTGTGCCTGATGCACCAATTGAAACGCCGCCGTGTTGGTGTCGCCCCAAAAACCAGAGGCACAACCAATACGAACCGTTTGGCGTGATGAAGATGCTGCAAGGGTATGCGGTGCGGTCATGGACTTGACTCAAGCCTAGCGGTCATGCGACAACAGTACCAAGCAAGCGCTTGGTCGTGACTGACCAATTCTGCCGTTTTTAAGGTTTTTGCATGAACAAAACGGCCAGTCCATCCCTTTTTGCTATAGGCTGCTCGCCTTTTGATGACAGGACATTGCTCCCCATGCCCGACACGTTGGCCGCTCCGCTCACGCCACCCCCCACCGATCAAGCCTTGTCTGCGTTGCCGCATATGGGTGGCCTTGATGACAGCCCGCGTGGGCGAGTGTTACGGGCGGCGGCGTATTTGTTTCATCAACAAGGCTTTGCGCGTACGACAGTGCGAGAGTTGGCGCAGGTGGTGGGGATTCAGTCGGGTAGTTTGTTTCATCATTTTAAAACCAAAGAAGCGATTTTAATTGCCGTGATGGAAGAGGCGATTCTCTACAACACGCAACGGATGACCGAGGCTGTCCGCACGGGCAAAACGCCCAAACAGCAATTGCATCAGCTGATTCGTGCGGAGCTTGAATCTATTAATAGTGATACGGGCGCGGCGATGGCGGTGTTGGTGTTTGAATGGGATGCGCTGACCACAGCGCAGCAAGCGCCTTTGCTGAATATGCGTGATGATTATGAGGCGCTATGGCTTGGGGTATTGCGTCAGGCACATCAAGAAGGGCTGATTGGTCAGCCGCCGTTTATATGGCGGCGGTTGATTGGTGGGGCGATTTCGTGGACGGTGACGTGGTATAACCCTGCGGGTACGGTGTCGCTGGATGAGTTGGCGGCGATGCTGCTAGAGATGGGGTTAAAGGGTAGTTAGGTGTTGCCAGTCAATCCATTTAAATTGATTTTTGGATCATTATTATTTGACATAATGGCTTATTCATAATGTGACCACTTGCAGCAATTTTTTTGGCATCTTTTTGTGAATGCTTGGCATAGATAATGTCCCAACTCACCAATCAAGCGCCTTGGCACACGTTTCAGGTGTTTGTGCCATGCCTTCCTTGATGGAATCACGCATGCCTTGCACAGAGAGAAGGTGCAGCGTTTCTTGTATGGCTTGCCAATCCTCAGCAGCAAGCAGTACTGCATCGTGACGCTTGCCTGCAATGGTGATGGGTTGATGCGACTCAGCAGTTTGATCCATGAGTCGGTAAAGATTGGCGCGTGCTTCGCTTGCTGTGAGAGTTTGCATGATAAGCTCCTGTGTGGCAAAGCGTACGCTTTCTCAAGCGCGACAAGCCGCAGATGCAATCGACTACCTATTTGCATGGAGGGTCTAACGCCGCGTTAGATGGCAGTTGCAGACTCTGCATAGACCTCGTGGCAGCCAGTCTCATCGAGGAAGATGCGGTAGTGCTTGAGTCCTGCATACGCTTTTCCGTTGGCCCTGTCCTGTGCAATGAATGCTCTGACTGCGGGTGAGTTGGGATACTCGACAAGCCGGAAGTAGGCGTCGCGTACCATCTTTGGTGAGCAGTTGTAGAGTGCCGTGAACTGATGCCACCGGACCTTCTTGAACTGGAACCGCAGTGGCTGCATTTCCGCGATGCGCAGAGTCAGGGTTGCTCCTCCGCCTGACATCACGAACTCGCAGCCTTCGTACTGACCGGTGTCGAACGAGGGAAGCTCAATTGCAATAGATGCCAACATGTTTCGACTGCCTTCTAACGCCGAGCTAAGCGGCAGTTTTTAAGTTGTAGTTTTGTGGAATACTTTTGCGCAGCAAAACCACAAAGCTGCGACTTAAAAACTGTCCAAGGAGCGTAGCGACTGGTGCTTGAACGATTTGTTAGGCAGCTTTTTTTAATTTATTAACTTGAGAGTACCTTACATAGCCACCGAAACAAGCCAACGCAGGACTTAACAAAAGATAAAGTATATGTTGCCACAGAGGAAGTTGTGATGCGCCAGAAAACATAGAATAAAAACTAATACCCACGCAAAGGAAAGAGGCAAGCGTACCGTTTAGCACTTCATTATGTTTCGCGATTTTCGCTGAAATATAGCCACCAAGAAAAGAACAAAACGAACCAACAGCTAAACCTAGAATAAAATATAGTGAATTTTCTTTCATTGCAGTAAGCAAAGCAGGTTGAAGCTGATCTTTTGCAACCCCAGATTTTATTAGCCCAAATGTTATGTAAGCAATTAATGGAATTTGTAGAATATTTGAAGACACTACATCCGTAATGCCACCAATAATTATTGCTTTAATTGAAACCTTACTCATTTATTTCTCCCTATTGCCTAACTAGTCTTATGTGTCACCTTGACACATAAGACCGCAAAAACATGACACATAAGAACTCATCTTCAAAAAAGTAAATCCAAATAATCAAAAGACTTACATCAACAACACGGTTCTTATGCAACCTGCCCGCAGTAAACCTCAAAACTGCTGGCCACGCAAGCCACACGCAGTGACCTGTTTCGCCCAAACAGCCTTGTTTGTGTGCATGGATTGTATCTTGCCACCCCAAGCGCTTGAGTCAACTCCCCCCACATGCCACGATCAGCGCATCAATTTCACGGAAAACCCCCATGTTTGGCAAACTCATGTCGTCACTTGGCCTGCAAAACGCCAGCATCGAAACCCACATTTACACCCCAGACCTACAAGCCGGTCAAACCATTGAGGGTGAGGTCATTTTGACCGGTGGAGACAGCACCAAAACCATTAATGGTGTGTCGCTGCAACTGATGACCATTGCTGAAGTGGAAGCAGGCGACCACGAATTTAACCAGCCGTTGGTGCTACAACAATGGGCATTGTCCGACCGATTCGAACTGCCCGCCAAACAGCAGTTTCGTGCGCCGTTTCAAATCCAATTGCCCTACGAAACCCCCATCACCGAGGTCAACTGCCGCCGCAATGCCAGCCGTGTGTGGATTCAAACCCACCTTGATGTCGATTGGGGCTTAGACGCCACCGACCGTGACTTTTTGCGCATTCATCCCACTGCGGCCATGCAAGCGTTTATTCGTGCTATGCAGCACTGTGGTTTGGTGCTAAACACCGTTGATGTTGAAAAAGGCCACCTGCGGGCGCGTGACTTTCAATCGACCCTTGGTTGCTATCAAGAATTAGAGTTTATTCCGGCCAGCTTTGGTGGTCTCAATGAAGTCGAAGTCTCGTTTGTGCCGCAAGCCAACCAAACCCACGTCATGATCGAAATCGACCGTAAGTTTCGCGGTGATCAATTGCGGACATTGACCATCCCACACCACAGCATGAATGAAGCCGCCTTGGTGCAGCAGATTCGGCAGTTACTGTCGTGAGTGGTCAGACCGCTTGCGACAGTATCAAAATAGTCTGACATTCATTCTATTTATCCATGGCCTATGCTCAACCCACTGTTTGATCAGTGGGTGATTGGATCAATGGTTAGACTCGTTGCAACAACGCTTCTGCACCTGCTGCCAAAAACGCCGACCGCGACTTAAACCGCCCGTCTTTTGCCACACGATGATCAATCTGGTGGATTAAACGCTGGGGCAAGGTCACATTGATTTTCTCAGCTTTGCCCAAATAGCGGCTGACATCGACCTCAACCACCGCCCAAATCATCCCCTGATAGTCGTCATGATGCAGATGATCAGACACCTTGCCAGCCAATGGGATCTCGATACCCTCTTCTGCCAACAATTCCAAATGCCCTGCAATCGCTTCGTTCACATTGTCCATGGCTTCTTCAAGCGTATCACCCGCCGAAAAACAACCCGCAATATCAGGCACAATCACCCCATAGGCGTGATTGGCATCGCCTTGTTCAATGGCAATCGGATACAACATCTTCATCACTCCTCGTCAGACGTTACGGCCACAAACCTGCTTGCTTGAAAAAATCCTTGTTTGCTGGCTAAAATATAACCCTAGGGTTATGGTTGTGCAAGTGAATCCCAATGTGCTTGAGGTTCGATGCCCAAACCGACGTGAGCGATGCTGCATGGCGATGACGTGTTGGCTCATCATTAATGATTGATTTGTCCATTGTTGCGCGGTCAACCTCCGTTCTATACTGCGTTTTTATGGGGTAGGTGTGCGCTGTTGCACCTGCTCTGGTCACTTTGATAGGCGTTACATGATGATCAAAAAATGGTTAGGCAAAGGGTTATTTTTGCTCAATGGTTGGACCTTTGAAAACGACCCAACGCTTTGGTCCGATAAACAGGTGATTATTGGTTTTCCACATACCACCAATATGGATGCCATCCGCTCGGTGGCGTTGTTTAGTGCCATTGGCATTAAGACCTACACCCTGATTAAAAAAGAACTGTTTAAAGGCCCAATGGGTGTGGCGCTCAAGCAGTTTGGTGCGATCCCTGTAGACCGCCAGTCGGCCAGCCAAGTGGTTGAGCAAATGGCAGAAGAGTTTAAACGCCGTGATCAATTTACCTTGATCCTCGCGCCTGAAGGCACACGGCGCAAAGGCGAGGCCAAGCCTCCCATCAAAACCGGTTTTTGGCATATTGCCAAAGCTGCCAATGTGCCGATTGTCCTCATGCTGTCGGACATTCCCAACAAAAAAGGCCGTTTTTTGGGCAAGATTATTCCTTCGGACTTAGCCAGCGACCTTGCCACGATTCAGCGTTTGTATGCCGACGCCGGTGTGCAGTTAGAGCTACCCAAAGCCAAAACCTAATGCCCGTTTTGCGCGCTGTGTTTTATACAAAACGCTCAGGCTGACTGAGCGTTTTTTTGTGCGGTCTCACGCACGGACGGCACAGCCCTCGCCTTTAGGGCAAGGCTTGTTCAGCAAGTGGTTTAATTTGAACACAAAATTTAACATCACCTTGTGCTGCGGGCACAATTGGCCCAGTGATCAGCCAACTGACTGCGCCATTGGTGTTGATGGCCGGTTGAGTTTCTATGGTGCAACTGGCTGCTGTTGGCGTTTGCCCACAGGTCATGGATTGAAACAGCGCATTGCTCGGAATGGCATCGTGTATCCGAATTTGGCTCATATTTTTATTGCTTTGATTCAGATACGTAATTTGATACTCGAGGTAATCACCATTGTGTGCGGTGTTGTGGCTACTAAAGGCATCTAGGCCGGTGAGTGGGCTTTGACAGTTGACGACCCGCCGAACCTGTTTTTGCATGTCTAGACGCGCTGTGCCAACAATGGTGGTGTCGGTATTGGTGTTGCTGCTGCCAGTGATAAGACTGCCATCTTGGATCAGTGTGGTAAAACTCGCTGATAACGTCGAGATATATTGCGCGCCATTGCTGGCCGCAGCGGGGACGTTCACCCGTTGAATTACGCAGATTCGATCAATAGGTCGCATGTGTGGAAGGCTGGTTAACGGCAGGTCGTCCACATCGATGGTGTTGTTGCAGTTGTTGTCGCGGTAGAGCAGGCTGGTCCAGCCTAAGTCTGCGGGTGATTCAATACCATTGCTGGTCACAGGTGTTGGGCTAACGACTGCATCCGTGGTCAGAACGTGCGCATAGTTGACTGTGCCACCAGCAACAGCGGTTTGCTGGCCGTTACTGTTTAAGACTAAACCGAGTTTGGCATCACCAAAACGTGTACCACTATAGCCGTTAGCGCCTGTATTGCTGAGTGTGAGGGTGTCGGTGGTTCGATCATAACCAACCGACCCACTCACCGATTGATACCCTGCTACATTGTGTTGAACCAGACAAAAATGCGGGCTACTCAAAACACTGGATGACACATCAAAGGCATAGTCGCCTGCTGCGTTGCTGATACTTGAGGCAATGACTTGATTTGCACAGTTGGTCAAATCAATGGCACTGCCTGACAGACCCACTTCGCTGGGGTCATCTTGAATACCATTATATGCGTGAGCTGCAAGGCCGGTCGTGCCGCTGTTATCTACAAACACGCGTCCGGTGATTTGGACGTTTTGCTGAACGGTCAAGACCATATCTTCCACTTCACCCGTGGCTGCTACGCCAATCGGGCTGCTGACCTCACTGGCATTAAAGGCCATTCGGAATCGTGCATGGGTTGCGCCTACGACGGGGGTGATGTTGCTCCAAGTCAACAGCGCAGCTCCACCAGAACACAACGCACTGCTGCGCTCGGTGTCATCAAACCAGCCGTTGTGGTTAAAGTCGATCCAACCGGCCACCGTGCCAATCCCTGTACAGGCAATCGCCACACTATAACTGCTGTTGGATACCGACAGTGGGGGCAGGCTTAAGTTACCTTCATCGGCGATGGCTGTCGTATCGTCGCCTGTGTCATCAGTAAAGCCATTGCTGCTGTTTAACGCATAGGATTCGGTGTCAGGTGCGGTGCTGCCCATATAAATGCCATTGACCACACTGTGGGCGGCTTGGCCGTAACTGGCTGGGGCATCACCATAGTCGCGTGTGGCAGGGCACATGCCCATGCCACCACCACTGACTTCACTGCCCACTTCAGCGGGTCGAATCACGGCACCATAGACGCGTGTAGACCCAACATTGACGTCGGCTAGATTTTGTACAGTGATCCGAATTTCATCAAAGGGTTGTTGGGTTTTAAAGCCAATGATCTGCCGAGAGGCACTCAGCAGCTGTAGCGACAGTAGCGATCCTCCTTTAGATTCTTGGACAATTCCATGCAAATAGGTGGTGATGGATGCACCATTGAGTAAGCCAATCCCCACAAGGCTGCTATTGAATACGTCAAAGCCCGCATATGTACCCGCAGGGTAGGTGGTCACCGCATCCTTCACCGCAATAGACCCTGACGCCAGCACGCCCACGGTTAAAAAAATCTCGCCGTAATTATTCGCGTCGTTATCAATCACAAATTGTGGGTTGTTGATGGCACACAACACGCAGGCCAGCCCTTCAACTGTGCTGTGCTGTTGTTCAATCAAGACGGGATAGCTGGGTTGGGTTAGCACGGTGTCGGTGCCACAGTTGGGTGTTGCACCTGCACAAAAGCGCTCAAACATGGCGTAATACACTCGCGTATCGTTGAGCACCCCGACTAGATTCGTCACTTCAAGCTGCACTTCGTCAAAGGCTTGTGTGGTGATAAAACCAACCTGCCGCTTGCCGCTGCTACCGGTCAACAATGCGGCATCGACCGACAACAGTTTGCCATTGCTGCTCTGGGCGGTTTCTTGTAAGACGCCATTTCGGTAGGTTTTAAGGGTCAGTCCTGATTGTAGATTGGCGCCAATTAAATTGGGGTTTTCAATGATAAAACCAGCAAATGTGCCCGCAGCATAGGGGGTTAGTACGTCTTTAACCGACACCGAACCTGAGGTCAGAACCCCCGCAGTTAAAACGATGTCCGCGTAGTCTGCTGTACTGGTGGTCAATACATTTTGCGCATTCAACACGCCACAGCCCACACAGACCCCTGTACTCAAGCCGGTGTGTGGTCCGTTGACAATGACAGGGTAGTTGGTGGGAAGAATCGGTGTTTGGGTGTTGCAATTGAGTGTCGGGCCGGTACAAAAGCGCTCAACGATGGCGTGATACACCCGTGTGGTGCTGATGGCATCGGCCAAACCGGTCATTTGTAGTTGGACGGTGTCAAACGGTAATGTGGTCAAAAAAGACACTTGTTGCGCCGCGCTACCGGTCAGTAAGGTACTGTTGACGGACAATAAAGTCCCTGCCGAGGTGGTTTCTTGTAGGCTGCCATTCAGGTAGGTTTTTAAGGTGACACCAGCCAGTACATTAGCGTTGACCAGATTAGGCCGCTCAATATCAAACCCTGTGAGTGTGCCTGCTGGATAGGTGGTCAGTTGATCACGCACGGCAATCGACGCAGTCGATCCTACCCCTACAGCCATGTTGATGGTGGCGTAATCGCTAGTCGATGCACTCATCAGATTGTCCGTGTTGCTGATGGTGCATCCCACGCAGGCCAAGCCGCTGATGCCCGTCAGCGTGTTGGGCACAGTAACCGGATACGCCGGTTGAGATAGAGGTGTTTCGGTATTACATCCCAGCGCTGTGCCACTGCAAAAACGTTCGATGACAGGGTAATACACCGTGCCAGAAAACAACGCCCCCACTAAGGTGGTGTAGCGAATGCGTACGTCATTAAACGGCTGTGTTGTCACAAAACCAACTGTTGCGAGCCCTGAGCCATCTAATAGGTTGGTGTCGATCCCAATGCCACTGGTGATGACATTTTGGCCTTCAACCAGTGTGCCATTGAGGTAGGTTTCAATGCGTACAGTTGCAGCAACCCCAGCTGATAACAACCCTGTGGGGCTAATTTTAAAGCCCGCGTAGTAGCCTGCGGGTAAGGTGTCTGCTGCATCGTTGTCTTTAACACTATAGGTCAGGGTGCAACCCAACCCTGTTAGACTAAAACCGGCGGCGTTATTGAGGGCACTGTCGACCAAGTTGGCGGTTGCACCTGTGGTACTCGGAATGCATAAGCCGGTGTTACTGCGGCTGGCCACGAGGTTGTTGTAGGTGGTGTCGTTGACCCATGCCGATGGTGTGTTGCAAGGCGCGGTCGCATGGCTCATGCCAATCCCCAGCGTAAGGAGCGCAGCAGCCATCCATTGACGTGGCATTTGAGTAACAACAGGCGCGTGATCCTGACGGCCTCGTTGCAGCGTATCCATGTCTATTCCATTATATGATTGAGTCGTGTTGTGTAAGTCGAGCATTATTTTTGGATGCTTCACCCGTACTATAGGCCGAAATGCAGATGATGTTGACCCCTCTGTTGTGGTATTGATCGCACAAAGTTGACCAATGATCTGAAGGTTTTAACCGGCTGACACGCGCGTTTATTAAACAGCGTGTAACGATCACTCACAACAGCAATGACACCTGTCATTGGCGTGTCGGTTTTTGAGCAAGAGCGTGGTCGTCACGGGTGGTTTGTATGACGTGCGGGTCGCGCCGAAGAATCTCAATTTAAGGTTGTATCTGCCCTATGATGTGGCCTGTTGATATGAAGACATTCATCAACACGATGGTTCATGCGACTCACCCCTGCGTGGTCTGGTGAGACGTAACAGGCTTGAACACCATGTGAATAACGAAAAGGTATTGCAATGCACGTTTCTTCTAACGCTATGCCCAATCGGCAGCGTCGTTTATGGATCATTGTGACCTTGGTGGGGGTGGCGATGCTCATCGCGATCATCGCATGGGTTCAACGTACTCCCAAAACGCCGCCTGTGCCGACACCCGTCACAGAGCCGCAAGCCGCTTTAACCGTAACCCTCACCCAGCCCGAGATGCGGTTGTGGCCGCGTCAACTGACTGCCACAGGCAATGTGAATGCATGGCAAGAAGCCATCATTGGTAGTGAGATTTCGGGCTACCGTCTGACCCAAGTCAATGCCAATGTGGGGGATCGGGTGCATCAAGGCCAAGTGCTGGCCGAAATCAACCGTGACGCATTAGAGGCGGATGCATTAGAAGCCCGCGCCGCCGTTGCTGAAGCCGAAGCAGTCTTGGCCGATGCCACCGCCGACGCCAACCGCAGCCGCGCACTCAAAGACAGTGGTGCGTTATCTGACCAAGAAATTGCTAAATCTGTGACCAGCCAACAGACCGCCAAGGCTCGCCTTGATGCCGCCCGTGCGCGGGTGCAAGCGCAACAGGTTCGTCAGACCCAAAGTCATATTATTGCCCCTGATGACGGTATTATTTCAGCCCGCAGTGCCACGGTGGGGTCACTCACACAAAGCGGCCAAGAACTGTTTCGGATGATTCGCGGCGGGCGTTTAGAGTGGCGTGCTGAAGTAACGGCCGATGACCTCAACCGCATCCAAACGGGTATGACCGCACATATTGTTACCAGTAATCCGACCGCTGCGGCCATTGTGGGTACGGTGCGGACGATTGCCCCAGTCATTGATGACAAAACCCGCAATGTGTTGGTGTATGTCGATGTACCTGCCAATAGCGGCTTGCGTGCAGGCATGTTTGTGCGGGGGCAGTTTGACTTGGGCAATCAACCGGCGCTGACCTTGCCACAGAGTGCTGTATTGCTACGAGATGGTTTTGCTTATGTCTTTGTGCTGGGCGACAAACAACGGGTCAGTGAGCGCAAAGTCACGCTCGGCTCGCGCATGGGCGACCGTGTTGAGGTGCAAGGTCTGGCACAAACCGCTCAGATTGTGGCGACCGGTGCAGCCTTTTTGGGTGATGGTGATCGGGTGAAGGTGGCACAGGCCATGCCTGTAGCGGTTCAGCAAGGACAAACACCATGAACGTCTCGGCATGGTCGATCCGTAACCCCATTCCCAGTATCTTGCTGTTTATCATGCTGAGCTTAGCGGGCTTGATGTGTTTTCATTGGATGAAAATTCAGCAGTTTCCAGACATTGAACTGCCAACCATTCAAGTCAGTGCCAGCTTGGCCGGTACATCGCCGCCGCAGCTTGAAACCGAAGTGGCCCGTAAGCTTGAAAACTCGATTGCGACCCTGCAAGGGTTAAAAAACCAATACACCACCATTCAAGATGGCTCGGTCAACATTACCGCAGAGTTTCGGCTTGAAAAACCCATTCAAGAAGCCCTTGATGATGTGCGCAATGCGGTGTCTCAGGTGCGTTCAGACTTACCCAGCGAACTCCGCGACCCTGTCGTTAGCAAGCTGAGTCTGTCGGGATCACCCATTTTAACCTACACCATTGCCTCACCGGCCTTGGATGAAGAAGCCCTGTCATGGTTTGTCGACTACGACATCACACGGGCGTTGCTGTCGGTCAAGGGGGTGGGCGCGGTGGCTCGTGTGGGCGGGGTTACGCGTCAAGTGCAGATCGAACTTGACCCGCTTAAAATGCGTGCCTTGCAGGCCACTCCCGCAGAAGTCTCCGCTCAATTACGGCAAATTCAGCAAGATGCATCCGGTGGCCGTACCGACATTGGTGGTAGTGAGCAATCGGTGCGGACATTGGCGACGGTCAAGTCGGCGGCGGACATTGCCACCATTCAAATTGCGCTCAGCAATGGCCGGACGGTTCGACTCGATCAAATCGCCCGTATCACTGATGGGCTGGCCGAGCGTCGGTCAACAGCCTTGCTCAATGGCAAACCGGTGGTGGGTTTTGAAATCACCCGCAGCAAAGGGGCGAGTGAAGTCGATGTGGCCGCAGGCGTGACGGTTGCCCTGACCAAACTCAAAGCTGAGCATCCAGATATTCAATTGACCGAGGCATTTAACTTTGTCGATCCAGTCGCCGAAAACTATACTGGCTCGATGTCCTTGTTGTATGAGGGCGCACTGCTAGCCGTGTTGGTGGTGTGGCTGTTTTTGCGCGATTGGCGTGCAACATTTATTGCCGCAACTGCATTGCCACTGTCGATTCTACCGGCGTTTATTGGCATGTATTTGTTGGGGTTTAGCCTCAATACTGTCACCTTGCTGGCCATGTCATTGGTGGTGGGGATTTTGGTCGATGACGCGATTGTCGAGATTGAAAACATCATCCGACATTTACAAATGGGCAAGACCCCCTATGCCGCCGCGATGGAAGCCGCTGACGAAATTGGCTTGGCCGTGATTGCCACCACCTTTGCCTTGATCGCGGTGTTTTTGCCCACCGCGTTTATGAGTGGCATAGCAGGTAAGTTTTTTGTGCAATTTGGCTGGACAGCAGCGTTGGCGGTGTTTGCCTCATTGATTGTGGCGCGTCTGCTTACCCCCATGATGGCCGCGTATATCCTAAAACCATGGATTAAACCGACCCATCAACCGCAAGATACCCCGCAAGATCAGCCCTATGCGCGTGAGGGCTGGATCATGCGGGGTTATATGCACGCGGCGGCATGGTGTTTACGCCATCGGGCGTTGACCATGTTGGGTGCGATTGCGTTTTTTATTGGCTCATTGTCGCTGATTCCGTTGTTACCGACGGGGTTTATTCCAGCAGGGGACACCGCTCAAACGCAGGTGCGTCTTGAGCTACCACCGGGTACGGCCTTTGCAGATACCTTAGCGACCGCCGAATATGCGCGCAATATTGTGGCTCAGCATCCAGAGGTCAAAAGCATTTATACCGCTGTGGGTGGTGGTGCATCGGGGTCCGATGCCTTTGCACCGGTGGGGTCGGCAGAGTCACGCAAAGCCACATTAACCATTCGCACCACACCGCGTGCAGGCCGTGCAGTGAGCCTACAAACCATTGAAAGCCAACTGCGCCAAAGCTTGAGTGTTGTCCCTGCGGCACGGGTGCAAGTGGGCTTGGCGGGTGGGGGCAGTGTGTATCAATTGGCACTCAGTGGCGATGACCCTGACACGCTCATCACCACCGCACGGCAATTGGAGCGTGAGCTACGCGGGATTCCAAACTTAGGCAACATTACCTCAAGCGCCGCGTTGATTCGGCCTGAAGTGGTGATTCGTCCCGACTTTGCCAAAGCCGCCGATTTGGGCATCACCACGGCCGCGATTGCCGACACCTTACGTTTGGCTACCGTGGGGGATTTTGAACAAAACCTTGCCAAGTTAAACGTCTCGCAGCGGCAAATTCCCATCATCATTAAGTTGCCAGTGGCGGCACGGCAAGACCTCGACTTTATTGCGCATCTGACCGTGCCCAGTGCCAACGGACCGATCATGTTGAGCCAGATCGCCGACATTAAAATGGACAGTGGACCTGCACAAATTGACCGGTTTAATCGGCTGCGCAATATTAACTTTAATATTGAGCTCAACAACCAACAGTTGGGCGATGTGGCCAAAGCGGTTGATGCCTTGCCCACACTCAAGCAACTGCCCCCTAGCGTGACCCGCACCAACGTGGGCGATGCCGAAGTCATGGCCGAACTCTTTGCCAGCTTTGGGTTGGCTATGCTGACCGGTGTGCTGTGTATTTATGTGGTGTTGGTGCTGTTGTTTAAAGGCTTTTTGCAACCGGTGACCATCTTGGTGGCGCTGCCGTTGTCGCTTGGTGGGGCGTTTGTTTTACTGTTGCTGACCGGCAGTAGTTTTTCGATGCCCAGCTTAATTGGCCTGATTATGTTGATGGGCATTGCCACCAAAAACTCAATCTTGCTGGTCGATTACGCCATCTTGGCACGGCAAGCGCAAAACATCAGTCGTGTTCAGGCGGTGCTAGAAGCCTGTCACAAACGCGCTCGCCCCATCATCATGACCACCTTAGCAATGGGCGCAGGCATGGTACCCATCACCTTGGGTATTGGTGCGGATCCGAGTTTTCGTGCGCCCATGGCGATTTCGGTGATTGGCGGGTTGATTACCAGCACTATTTTGTCGTTGCTGGTGATTCCCGTGGTCTATACCCTCATTGACGACCTACAACGCGGCTTGCGGCGTCTATGGCCGAGTCCACCGACCACAACCAGCCTGCCGCCATCGGATGCGTAACGGCTTAACAGTAAAAAACCGCTGAATGGCAACATTCAGCGGTTTTTTTTGAGTACCGACATCCATCGCGCAACATTTAGCAAAAGCTTAATGAGCCATAGCAGTTTGGCGCAAAATTTTGGCCATTCAATTGCAAATTACTCAGCAATAAGCTAAGTGGGCTACCACTTAAATTAATGTTGCCAATATTGGCATCTAGACCATCGCCACTGATCACCGCTGCCAAATCGTTGGTGGTTGCTGGATTGGCTTGCAGGTAGTTAGAAATTTCGGTTCTAAGCTGCGGAAACAAGGGGCTGATGTCAATCAAATCCGTTGGAATCACTTGTCCTAAATCGACTGGATCAGAAAACGACATCCACCACCCTTTTTGTGCTATGTCAGCCGCAACCGCATCTGGCCAGCGCACCGCCTGTTTTTGTAGGCTCAACGAAAAAGGCGAGTTAATCGGTAAGCTATGGATATAGCCCAAGGACTGATTAATGGTCACATTGGCCTTAATATTCGACACTGTGCCTGACATGTTGATGTTGCTAAAATTACGCCCTGTTGGCGCAGCCAAACAAGCTGGAATAAAAAAAACGGTGTTTGAGCAACCCGTAATGACCGCATCAACAGGACCGCCACGGGTGTTCACTCCCACGGTTGTGTTGGCAACACCATTGACGGTTTGGTTGGTGGTTTGACCTGCTGCTGGATAATTATTGCCCAGCACGATCTGAGGTACGTTAATGGCAGATGCAATCGGCACGCTAGAAAGCCGTGATTGGCTCACAATAATCTGTGCGGTTTCAAAGGGTAAGTTTTGCATTGCAGGAATAGTAAATCCACCTGACGTGGTGCGAAAACGCGCATCGGCCAATCCAATAGCGACCAATCGACCAGTAATCTGATTGATACCTGCATCAAAATACGCCGCGCTGGTATTGGCCAAACCTTTGACTTTGCTACGCTCAGCGGTAGTTGAACCAATACCGGACTGAATTTGTAAAAAGCCAGAAAAACTATTAATTCCATTGGGCGTTGTGGAGTTTTCTGTCCCCGCAGTCAATAAGCCCAGTGCAGACTCTGAACCAAAACGCACCCCTGTAAACTCACGGGTTGACGCTGAGTTTGGGTTTTTAATGGCAAATTCAATAAACGGATTATTGAGAACCGCATCGGTGTTGACGCGACCATTACGGGTACTGGAGTTGCCACTAATGCTTAAGTTATCAATA
>JBEANQ010000044.1:0-15118 GCA_041165345.1 Pseudomonadota bacterium | reverse complement strand
ATGCATGACCAGCTCACAGTCTTGCATGGCAGCATCAAACGCACCCTGATCTAACAAATCCGCCTTAAATAACCGTAATATGCCAGATGACTGTTGAGCGATTTTTTCAAGATGAGCCACACTGCTGGCTTTAGAGGGATCACGAACAGTCGCATGAACTGTGTGACCTAAACCCAACAGGCGTTCGACAATCCAACTGCCCAAATAACCACTTGCACCCGTCACTAAAATGGGTTTTGCAGGATCAATCAACATCATTTTTAACTCCATTTTTTGGACAACCGAACATATGAATGATTGCGATCAATCGATCATATTGTAAGGACAAGTGTACATCTAAAATCGCATAGGCTTGTATTGCTCAATCACAGATTTAACGATGACGCCTCATCATGTACATTCATACTCACAAAACAACAATGAACAATCATTCTTTTTTGATTAACATACTGAGTGTGCAACCTAATGCATCAAACAAATCAGCATGTCGCCATTTTTGAATGCTGTACGACCCGTGATGGGTCGCCTCATAACACAACAAACGCGCCGAGATTTCTTCATGACTGTAACGATTCCTCTGTTGAATCAACACCCATCCAACACGTGCAACTCATCTTCTGACCTTGATCTAGGCTCTGATTTTTGGGAACAAGCTGCTGGGTTACGTGACCATTGGTACATTGCTTGCACCAGCGCACAACTTAAACATGATCAAGTCAGATCAGTCAAAATGTTTGGCCGTGGACTGGCTGTGTTTCGGCAAATCGATGGCAAACCCGCAGCGCTGATTGATCAATGTATCCACCGTGGCGCAAGATTATCAGCTGGAAAAGTGAACCAAGGCTGTGTCACCTGTCCGTATCATGGATGGTCTTATCAGGGTAACGGACAGGTCGTTCACATTCCCTCCGTAGATGGTGTTATGCCTCCCAAACAGCCTCATTCCTTTCAGCAAAAAAGTTTTCCAGCGATCGAACAAGATGGGGTCATTTGGGTATATTTGGGCGATGGCGATCACACCAAACTGCCAGTATTTAAAATGCCTTTTTACGATCGACCTGACTTCATAAGCTACTATATGATTGGCATTTACAATGGTGATTTAAGCACTATTGCGCAAATTAACATGGACGTCTCACACACTGTCTTTGTCCACGGTAAACTATTTAGAACCACTGCAGGTAAAAAACTGAACAGTACCATCCACGTTAAACCCACCAGCGTTGAAGTCACCTACCATAACTGCAACGAAGGCTTAGGGCCGATTCCATGGTTGACCAACCCCACCCGCCAACCCTTAGTGCATACTGATCGCTACTTTGCGCCCAATATTACCCAAGTCGATTATCACTGGGGCGACAGCTCAGGTTTTGTGTTTATTAGTGTGATTAGCCCGATTGACGCACGCACATCGACCCTATACACCTGTATCAGCTATAAATTTCCATTTCCAACCTTACTGCTCAAAACCATACGCCCATTGGTACATGCCTATACCAAATGCGTGAATATGCAAGATATTCAGATCATGCGTGAACAACAAGCCGGCTTTGCCAATGCCCCGATGCGCCAGCAACATAGCGTGCGCGCAGATATGGCACATGTAGCGATTGAGAAAATATTAACCGCCATGCGGCAACGCACTCCTATTGCAGAACACACTCTCGGGATTCGTCAAATGGATTTTGAGATTTAGTCCTCGTCAATTGATTTCTCTGACTCATCAGATCAGAGAAATCCATACAACATTCGTAATTGATCTTCACTTTTTCTCTATTTTTTATCCTATATTGTCTGCCACTATTGGCACGCTACATGCTCATAAACATGTGCAATAGGCAACCCGTGATGGGTATAAAGCAAAAATATCCCCGACTACCGAGATTCATGATGAACTCTGTCATTCCCATGATGTCACACGATCAACAAACATCGTCCTGCTCAACCTTTCCAATGCCAACAGCTCCAACATTGTGGGATATCGCAGGAGGGTTAGTTGATGAATGGTATGTGGCCTGTACAAGCAGCGAATTAACCACAGATCAGGCACTCTCTATACAAATTTTAGGTCGGGGCATCGCTGTTTTTCGGCGTAGTAATGGCCATGCCGCTGCTATTATTGACCAATGTGTACACCGTGCATCTTTATTATCCGCAGGTCCATTAAAAGATGGCTGCTTAACTTGCCCCTATCATGGCTGGCGTTATGATGGTGACGGCCAAGTCGTACACATTCCTTCTGTTGACGGCATTCACTCACCCAGTAAACCGCATCCATTTAAACAAAAAAGTTTCGCTGTTCGTGAGCAAGATGGCCTTGTTTGGGTTTATCTGGGTGACAATATTCCTGACAAAGAACCTTTCAAACTGCCATTTTATAACCGACCAGATTTTGTAAGTTATTATCTAATCGGTCTATACGAGGGTGATGTGGGCGCTGTTGCCCAAAATATTATGGATGTTTCGCATACTGTCTTTGTACATGACAAGGTGTTTCGCTCAACTGAAGGAAAAACCCTTGACAGCACCATTGAAGTCAAACCGCGGGCAGTCGAAATTTTGTATCATGATAAAGATGCCGCAGTAGGCATGATGCCATGGCTCACCAATCCACACCGAGCGCCGCTCGTTCATACGGATAAATTTTTTGCGCCTAATATTACCCAAGTAGATTACCATTGGGGTGATGCATCAGGGATGGTATTTAATAGCTTAATTACACCAATTGATGAACACTCATCAAAGGTATATACATGTGTGAGCTATAAATTTCCGCTACCAAAATCATTATTGCTCACCATGAAACCATTAGTAAAAATCTACACACAGTTTGTCAATAATCAAGACATGACCATTATGAAAACGCGCCGCACTGGTTTGCGTAGTCAGCCCTTTAATCGCCAACACAGTGTTCGCGCAGATATGGCACATATTGCCATCGAAAAAATCTTAAGTGCCTTACGTGAACGACGAGAGATTTCTGTCAATACGCTAGGCATTCGCACAATGAAGTTTGAAATCTAAACATCCTCAAACCTCGCGACGGCACATCAGTCATATTGATAAAAGATCAATACAGTAGAGATATCAACTGGTATCTCTATGACTAAACTGTTACTATCCGCGCCGCCACGGTGCTGGTACGTTTGTATCAGTTAAACGGGAAAGCGGTGAAATACCGCTACTGCCCCTGCAACGGTAAACCCTTGTGAGATCATCTTTTAAGCCACTGCAAGCACGGCTTGTGGGAAGGCGATGATCTGTCGGGTGAGTCCGGAGACCGGCCTTGGCCTTGGTTCATATCAACCAAGCATTGTCGCGCGGCAGGGTGCACGCAGCGGGTGAATCCCCTTGCACCTTATTCCGCTGTGCAACGGTCTTGCCTGCTTTATTCGTCCCCAGTCGCCACCCTTTTTGTTGCCATGCAGCGGGCATGGCCTGTGGAGACTCGTATGTCTAACCGTATTTATCGCATCTTGCCTTTGGCCTTGGTGTTTCCTGCATTTGCCAGCCAAGCCGCCAGCGAAACTGTCGACAGTACTCCTGTCATGGTGATCACCGCCAGCCGTACCCCTCAACCGCTCAAAGACGTGATTGGCGACGTGACCGTCATTGACCGCACCACCCTCGATCGTTATAGCGGCGAGAGTGTTCTCAATGCCCTACAAGCTCAAGCAGGTGTACAAATTACCAGCAACGGCGGTGCAGGCAAAACCAGCGGGCTTTTTTTACGCGGTGCCAGCGCATCACATACATTGGTATTGATTGATGGCGTACGCTATGGATCAGCAACACTAGGGCAACCAGCTTTAGAACATATTCCAGCTGACCAAATTGAACGTGTAGAAATTCTACGTGGACCTGCCGCCAGCTTGTATGGTGCAGATGCACTAGGCGGGGTTATTCAGATTTTTACCCGTACCGGCCATAAAACACCGCAAGTATCATTCAGTGTCAGTGCGGGAAACCATGACACCCAAAACGCCAGCATCAGTGCCAGTGGTCAAGTTGGTGATACCCGTGCGTCCGTGGTGATTGCTCACAATCAAACCGATGGGTTTAACGCGATTTCTAACCCCACAAGCAGTAACTTTAATCCAGATCAAGATGGCTATCAAAATGACAGCTTGAGCCTGAATGTGAGCCATCAGCTCAATCGTCAAAATCGTTTTGGCTTGACCTTATTGGCGGCGCAAGTCGATAACCAATTTGATAATGGTGCGACAGCCGCCACTAACGATGGCTACAATGGTGCAATATCACTATGGTCACAACATCAATTAACTGATGCATGGTCAGCACGGTTATCAGCCGCCAGCAGTTTAGATAAATCTGATACTGAAGCAGGATATGTCGCCAAATACAAAACGCGCCAGAATCAATATAATATCGATAACGATGTAACCTTAGGCAATGCCATTCTATCCTTAGGGCTTGAACGCCTAGAACAGCATGTCGATTCAAACACCGTCTATGATATCGATCAACGCAATGTGAATAGCGTTCGTTTGGGCTATTTGCTTAATGTCGACCGTTTTCATGTCCAAGCAAACGTTCGTAACGATGATAACTCGCAGTTTGGCAATCAAACCACCTATTTGACCGGCGCGAGTATGGACATCACGCCAAGCTGGCAAGTAGGTGCGAGTACATCAACCGGTTTTAAAGCGCCGTCATTCAACGACTTATACTATCCAAACTACGGACATCCAAACCTAAAACCAGAGCAATCACAAGGTTATGAAGTGTTTGTGTCCAATCAATGGAACGGTCTCAACACCAAATTAGTTGGCTTTAATACGGTTGTGGATGACCTCATTCAAAGTGGAACAAACATTGGTGAAGCCACGTTGAAAGGTGCAACATTAACCACAGACTGGCAAACTGATGGTTACCAAGCAGGCTTTAATTACGACTATTTAGATGCCAAAGATAGCTCAAGCACTGCGAGCAAAGGCAAATGGTTAGCACGACGTGCACGTCATACAGGGACGCTGTATGCTGGAATCCAGCAATCCATTTGGCAATTGCGTGCTGAAGTTCAAGGACAAAGCCAACGTCAGGATTATGGCTATCCAAACAAAACCTATCAGCTTGGCGGTTATACCGTATACAACCTGTCTGGCTCGGTCAATGTCACCCCAGACATCAAACTGGGTCTACGTCTCAACAATCTCTTTGACACAGAGTATGCGTTGGCCAATGACTATGCGGTTGATGGAATAAATGGTCTGCTCACCCTGACCTACACGCCAAAACTATAACCCCGCATGAGCGTAGAACTCATTTTGGGCGGTGCGCGCAGTGGCAAAAGTCACTACGCGCTCACGCAAGCCCTCGCCCACGCCCACGCTGCCTTGCATCCCCATGCAGGCGCGGTGTGCTGGATTGCCACCGCCCAAGCATTTGATCTAGAGATGCACGAGCGCATTGCCCATCATCAAGCCGAACGGCCCACAGACTGGCAGACGCTAGAAGCACCGCTATCATTGAGTGATGCGCTCCATCAGACCACCGCGAGCCTGATCGTGGTGGACTGTCTCACCCTCTGGTTGTCCAATTGGCTTTGTCGTGACCCACACGGTCTAGACGCTGCCGATTGGCTGGCCGAGCGTGAGCAATATTTGCATCAACTGCAACAGCTGACCCAATGCCCAAACCGTCGCTTACTGTTGGTCAGTAATGAAGTCGGTTTTGGCATTGTGCCAGACAACCCAATGGCTCGCCGTTTTCGTGATGACGCAGGGCGACTGCATCAGCACAGCGCCGCCATCGCTGATCGTGTCACGTTGGTGGTGGCCGGCATTCCCATGACGGTCAAAGCCCCTACCATCCTTTAATACCTCTCATACATCGAGCGCTATGATGACTGCCCCATGGTGGAATACCCCGACCCAACCCCTGAATCATACTGCACATGCAGATGCATTGGCGCGTCAACAGGTCTTGACCAAACCGGCAGGTGCGTTGGGTCTGCTTGAAACCGTTGCAGTCACCCTAGCGGGTATGCAAGGACAGGTCTGCCCTCAACTCAAGCAGCCTTTTATCAGTATTTTTGCGGCGGATCATGACATTGCCCAATCTGGCGTTTCGGCGTTTCCTCCAGAAGTCACTATGCAAATGGTCGCAAATTTTGCGCAAGGTGGTGCGGCCATTTGTGTGTTATCACGCCAGATTGGGGCGATTTTTGAGGTGGTTGACGTGGGCGTTTCCGCCGAAACACATACTCTTACTGGGGTGATTCAAGCCAAAACTGCTCACGGCACGGCCAATTTTTTAAATCAACCGGCCATGACCACCACACAATTTGACGCCGCCCTTGCTGCTGGACAAGCGGCTGTCGCACGGGCTGTGGCAGGTGGTGCAGATGCCTTTATTGGTGGAGAAATGGGCATTGGCAATACCGCCAGTGCCAGTGCATTAGCGTGTGTTTGGTTGGGTTGTTCGGCGATTGACATGACTGGTGCAGGGACGGGTCTAGATGCTGCCGGAATCACACGCAAGGCTCATCTGGTGCAGCAAGCCCTAGATCATCATGCGGTGAGTGCAGCCGACCCTATACATGTGATGATGACTTTTGCTGGCTTTGAGATTATTGCGTTGGTCGGGGCATATATTGCGGCAGCACAAGCTGGATTGCCGGTCATTGTGGATGGGTTTATCAGTAGTGTGGCGGCGCTCAGTGCTGTTCAGTTGCAACCTCATGTACGCGACTGGATGCTGTTTGGGCATGTGTCGGCCGAACAAGCCCACCATAAAATTTTAACCGCCATGCAAGCAACGCCACTTTTGCAACTCCATATGCGCTTGGGTGAAGGCAGTGGTGCAGCAACAGCATGGCCATTATTGCAAAGTGCCTGTGCTTTACATGCTCAAATGGCCACGTTTGCCGAAGCCGCAGTGAGCGGGCAGTCTGAACCAACACGATGATCTCTACGTTTTGGATCGCATGGGGCGTGGCGTGGGGTCTAGAATGGTGTATTTCTGAGCCCCGCCGCTATCATCCCCTTGTTGGTTTTGGACGCTGTGCGGCTGCACTTGAACAACGCCTCAATACACAGTCGCAGGCTACGATGTTTTGGTGTGGCGCTTTTGCTTGGGCATTGATGGTGTTGTGTAGTGTCGCGGTTTTTGCGCTGGCCAAGCAGTTAGTCCCCACGGTCACAGGGTTTATTGATGGTGTGGCACTCTGGATCGCATTGGGCGCAGTCAGCCTGTATCGTCATGTACAGGCCGTGGTGATTCCGCTTCAGCAACACGATATCGTCAGCGCCAGACAAGCACTGGCACAGATTGTGAGTCGAGATTGCCAGCAACTTGATGTGACTGCCGTGTGTGCAGCCACTGTTGAAACCACCCTTGAAAACGGCGCAGATGCCATTTTTGCCAGTGTGTTTTGGTTTGTTCTGGGATCTTGTTATGGCATTGGTGCAGAATGCGTGATTCTACATCGAGCAGCCAACACCCTAGATGCGATGTGGGGCTATCGTACCCCACGTTTTGAATGGTTTGGCAAAACTGCGGCACGGGTCGATGATCTGCTCAATTATGTCCCCGCACGGCTGACCGCACTCACCTACCTGCTACTGGGACACTCACGGTTGGCATGGCACTGTTGGCGGCAGCAAGCTCGTCAGCATGACAGCCCAAATGCAGGGGTTGTCATGGCAGCTGGGGCTGGAGCATTACAGGTGCAAGTGGGTGGAGCAGCCTGTTATGCAGGTGTTTGGCATAAGCGCCCTGTGTTGGGTCAAGGTGTACCGGCAGACTGCCACCACATCATGGCCGCTTTACATTTACTGCAACGCAGTCTTGGGCTGTGGATCATTGTGATCACCGGAGGATGGCTATGGTTCAAGTATTAACCCCGATTTTTCACCCCCCCCAACATGGCGGCAATCTCCAACGCGCCATGGCACAGTATGGTGGCACACTCAGTACGTGGATTGACTGTTCAACCGGCATCGCACCCACCCCGTACCCATTGCCTACGGTTCCTGCGCATATTTGGCAACGCCTGCCCGACCAGCAAGACGGGTTAATCTCGGTGGCCAGCCGCTACTATGGCTGCGCACCCGAACATCTCTTGGCGGTGGCGGGTAGTCAAGCGGCAATCCAAGCATTACCGACGCTACGCAGCCGTAGTCGCGTCGGCATTATGGCGCCTAGTTATGCCGAGCATGCATGGTGCTGGCAACAAGCCGGACATGTGGTGATTGGGCTAGAACCTCAGCAACTTGAAGAACATCTACATCACTTAGATGTCTTGATTGTCGTGAACCCCAACAATCCTACTGGACAACAATACAGTAAAGTGCAACTCCGCTATTGGTTGTCTATGTTGCAACAACATGATGGCTGGTTAATTGTCGATGAAGCCTTTGCCGACCTAGACCCACAATTTAGCCTGATGGCCGACAGTCACCAACGCGGATTGATTGTGCTGCGCTCTGTGGGTAAATTTTTTGGGCTAGCGGGGTTACGACTGGGATTTGTGGGGACAGACGCACGACTACGAAAAAAACTGCAAGACCGATTGGGATTATGGTCAGTTAATGGTGTGGCCGAGTGGGCAGGCCAACTGGCACTCAATGATTTAGCTTGGCAACACCAACAACGTCAGGCGCTGGCCGCAGCAGGGCAATGGATGCGAGAAACTCTGGCAACAGCAGGATTAGTCAGTTTAAGTCCTCACCCCATGCTGCATTGGTGTCCACAGCCGCATGCCCTAGCATGGCAAAAAGCATTAGCACAACAACACGTTTGGTGCCGTGTACTCGAGCAACCAGATGCCTTACGTTTTGGGCTGATTGCCCCGCATCAATATGATGACTTTCAACACCGCCTACAACGTGCAGCGCAGGATATTCGATCATGATACCAACCGAGTGGCCGCAACGTGTGGCCTGTTTATCCAGTGATAGTGTCGAAATTCTATATGCGCTCGGCCAACAACATCGAATTGTCGGCATCACGGCTTTTGCTCGTCATCCGGTGGGTGTGACCCAAAACCATCCAATTATCAGCGGCTTTAGTTGTGCCAAAATTTATAAGATTGTTGATGTGCAACCTGACTTGGTGCTGGCGTTTTCAGACCTACAACGTGACATTGTTCAAGAATGCGCCCAATCCGGTTTAGAGGTTCATTTGTTTAATCCACGCAGTCTGGCGGATATCTTTCGCAGCATTGATACGCTCGGTCGACTGCTGAACTGCTCAGCTCAAGCCACGCAGATTATTGCGCAACTGCAACAACAGATTGAGCTGATTCGGCAATCGGCTGCCCAGTTATCGTATCGGCCACGGGTGTACTTTGAAGAATGGCATGATCCCATGATCAGTGCCATTCATTGGGTATCCGAATTAATCGAGATTGCAGGGGGGCAAGATGTTTTTGCAATGCTTGCACCCCTGCACAGTGCCAAAGCACGGGTGATTCAACCCGAACAGGTGATTGCTGCACAACCGGAGCTCATCATTGGCTCATGGTGTGGGCAGCCCTTTAAACCTGACCAAGTACGTGAGCGCAAGGGCTGGCACAATATTCCTGCCGTCACCAATGGCCATCTGTTTGACATCGACAGCGCCGACCTCCTCATTCCCAGTCTTGCTGCCATCATGCAGGGCTTACCCAAACTTCATCAGATGATTCAACAGGTCAGTCATTATCATGCAAACCCAACGTCAGTTTGACCCCGCCACTGAAGCCCGCTATGCCCAACGCATCGCGCGTAAAAAAACCCTTATGGATGAGAAAATCGCCGAAGCCGATCAAGACACGGGCGTGTTACTCATTTTAACCGGCAATGGCAAAGGCAAATCGTCCTCTGCGTTTGGCATGGTCGCTCGTGCCTTGGGGCATGGCATGAAAGTGGGTGTCGTACAGTTTATTAAAGGCCGCACTGACACGGGCGAAGAAGCCTTTTTTGCTCAGCATCCCAACGTGACATGGCATGTCATGGGTGATGGCTTTACGTGGGACACGCAAAACCGCGAAGCTGATACACGATCAGCAGAAACCGGCTGGGCTGCTGCGCAAGCCATGTTACAAGACCCCAGCTTTGATCTGGTGGTGTTGGATGAACTGACCTACACCATCACCTACAAATATCTTGATGGTGACATGATCACACGTGATTTATTGGCACGCCCAGAGATGCAACATGTGGTGGTAACGGGTCGCGCTGCATCCGATGGGTTGCTAGAGATTGCCGACACCATTACCGAGCTACAACCGACCAAGCACGCATTCTCAGCTGGTATTAAGGCGCAAAAAGGCGTGGAATGGTAAGCCCTGTGTCCCAATCTGCCCGCTGTGCCATCTTGATGATCGCCGCACCTTCTTCAGGAAGTGGCAAAACCACCCTCACCGCCACATTGGCGACCTTGCATCGTCAGCACGGGCGACGGGTCAAAGTTTTTAAATGTGGGGCTGATTTTATTGATCCGATGTTGCTGGCCTGTGCCAGCGGTCAACCGGTCGATAATCTTGACCTGTGGATGGTCGGTGCAGCACGTTGTCAGCACATGCTGTATCAGGCAGCAGAAGACAACGACCTGATCTTGATTGAAGCTGTCATGGGGTTATTTGATGGCTCACCCAGCGCAGCAGATTTGGCGATTGAGTTAAACTTGCCGGTCTTGGCCGTCATTGATGCCAGCGCAATGGCACAAACCTTTGGCGCATTGGCCTATGGTCTCTGCCATTACCAACCTGCGCTTAACGTGGTTGGTGTGTTTGCCAACAAAGTTGCCAGTACCGGCCATGCCCAGATGTTGCAAGACAGTGTGAATGCAGACGCATGGCAAGGGTATTTAATGCGGGGTGAGGCATGGCCGGAGCGTCACTTAGGGTTAAACCTACCCAATGAACTCACCCACTTACATCAACAGCTTCAGGGTTACGCTGACCAACTCAGCAGCCAGCCTATTGCACAGTTGCTCCCTATGGTCAGCATTGCGCCAGCCCCAACGCCAATGCCCCCTCCTTTATTGGCGGGCAAAACCGTCGCCGTTGCACAGGATGCCGCGTTTGCGTTTCTGTATCCGGCCAATCTGCAAACCTTACGTGACTTAGGCGCAACGGTGGTGTTTTTTTCGCCTTTGGCGCATGAGCCTATACCCGAAGCAGACGCCCTATGGTTGGCTGGCGGCTATCCAGAATGCCACCTACAACGTCTCAGCGAACACCCCAGTATTCGCCAAGAACTGCAAATATGGATCGCCTATCACAAGCCAATCTATGCCGAATGTGGTGGCATGTTGGCACTCTGTGAACAGCTCGACGATGGCAAAGGCCATACCGCAGCCCTATGGTCGGTGTTACCCGCGCAAGCGGCCTTGCAGCCCCGTTTAGCTGCACTGGGCTTACAAGCGATTGACTTAGGGGCAGGCGAATTGCGTGGGCATACGTTCCATTATTCAACGTTACACACCACACTGACCCCCACACATCATGCCAAACCCTGCCGCTACAGTGGAAACGGTGAAGCGGTTTATCAATATGGCAGTCTCACTGCTACTTATTTTCATGCGTGGTTTGCCAGCCATCCCATTGCCACTGCGGTATTATTTGGGGCAACGCTGCCATGATGACACGTCATCTCCATGGCCTGATTGGTGTCACCCTCACCCTGATGAGTCTGGCCGCAAAGGCACAGGTCAGCGTTCAGGATGATCGGGGGCAAACCATCACGCTGGCTCAACCCGCCAAACGCATCATTAGCTTAGCGCCCCACCTCACCGAAGACCTGTTTGCCATTGGCGCAGGCGCAAAACTGGTTGGCGTGGTCAGTTATAGTGATTACCCTGCCGCAGCCTTAAATATTCCGGTGATTGGCGGCTATACCGGCGTTGATCTCGAGCAAATCCGCGCCCTTAAGCCGGATTTGATCGTGGCATGGCAAACCGGTAATCCGCCCGCACAGTTGGCTAAAATTGCCGCCTTGGGCATTCCCATGTTTTATGACAATTCGCGCAAGCTGCAAGATGTGCCTACTGTGCTTGAGCGCCTTGGCAGACTGACCGCAACCACAGCGTCGGCTCAGATTGCCGCCAGCCAATTTCGGCAACGGCTGGCCACGTTGCAACAACAGCATCGGGGCAAGCGGCCGGTTCGGGCGTTTTATCAAATTTGGGATCGCCCGCTCATGACCATGAACAAAGACCAAATCATCTCGGACGCCATGCGCATCTGTGGCGCAGTCAATGTGTTTGCCGACCTACCAGCACTGGTGCCCACCATTGATGACGAGGCGGTCTTGGTCAAAAACCCAGAACTCATCCTCACCAGTGGTGAACCCAACGTCAGCAACAGCGTGCTCAAGCGTTGGAAGCGCTGGCCACGCATCACTGCTGTGCAACGCAATCATCTGGTGGTGTTGCCGCCAGATTTGCTCAGTCGCATGGGGCCCCGTTTGGTCGATGGCACAGCGCAACTTTGTGCAGCGGTTGATCGCGTGCGGCAAACCCCATGACCCCACCGCGCATTTTAAGCCCCATCCGACGTTACCAAACACTGGCCGTCCTCAGTGTGATCACCTTGCTGCTGATGCTGCTCAGCTTATGTGTGGGCAGTACCGCGTATGGCCCATGGCAGTTATGGCAGTCGGGACCAGACGCCGACATTGCGCGTGATGTGGTGTGGTCATTACGATTACCGCGTACATTGGCCGCGTTTGCGGTTGGGGGACTGCTGGCCTTGGCTGGGGCATTGCAACAGGTTTTACTGCGCAACCCACTGGCCGACCCTTATATTTTAGGTACGTCTGGCGGCGCGAGTGTCGGTGCATTGCTGGCCATGCTGCTTGGCGCAGCCTTACCTTGTGTCAATTTGAGTGCTGCAATTGGTGCAGGGATTGTCATTGTGCTGGTGTTTGTGTTGGGCGGGCAAGATCGCTCCAGCAGTCAGGCACGGCTATTGCTGACGGGTGTGGCGGTTTCGGCGTTTTGTGGGGCATTTAGCTCGCTCTTGCTCAGTATTGCACCCGATGGCCTACTGCGGGGCATGGTGTTTTGGATGCTCGGCGATCTATCGGGAGCCTCATGGCCACTGGCGCTGTCAATCTGGGCGATCCTCTGCATTGTGATTTGGCCGTGCCTACGGACCTTAAATATCATGAGTCTAGGGCAACAACCCGCCTATGCCCTCGGCGCACGGGTCAAAGAGCTACAATGGTTGTTATATGCGGTCTCTGCAATTGCCACTGCAGTCGCAGTGACTACCGCGGGAATGATTGGTTTCATTGGTTTAATTGTGCCACATGCGCTACGCTTAACCATCGGTCAAGATCAACGCCTGCTGATTCCTGCTTGTGCCCTTGGCGGCGGCAGTGTGTTATTGGCTGCGGACATCATGGCGCGTACGGTGATCGCCCCACAGCAATTGCCTGTCGGTGTGATTACCGCCCTGATTGGCGCCCCTATCTTTTTATGGCTACTCCAGCAACAACGCGTGAAAACCGCATAAACCGTATGATAAATCATGAACGCTGACGCACAAAATCCCCCCAGTATTCTCGACATCTGCCAACTGTCCCTTCAGCAATCTGACCGCCCACTGTGCCAATCACTCAACCTCACCATCCATCAAGGTGATGCATGGGTCATTTTGGGTCAAAATGGCTGTGGCAAAAGCACGCTGTTATCGAGCTTGGCCGGATGGCACTTTCCCCAAACAGGGCATGTGCTGCTGCATAATAAAAGCCTCAAACAATGGCCAAGCCGTGAGCGCGCCCAACACATGGCTTGGCTATGCCAACAAGATGACAACCCGTTTCCCAGCACCGTGCTTGAAAAGGTCTTAACCGGCTGTCACTCACGGCTCAAACGCTGGCAGTGGGAAAGCCAACAGGACCACCAACACGCCGAAAACTTGCTGACAGCACTCGACCTTGCAGGATTTGCCACACGCGATCTGAGTACGCTGTCAGGCGGTGAACGGCGTCGGGTCTCATTGGCCACGGTGCTTATGCAACAAACACCGCTGTTACTGTTAGATGAGCCGCTTTCTCAACTGGATATTCATCACCAGCAACAGACACTGACATTGCTAAATGCAGAACGCCTGTTGGGAAAAACCATCGTCATGGTCAGTCATGACCCCAACCATGCGGTGCGTTTTGCCAGTCATGTACTGCTCATGTTTGCCAATGGTCGCTGGATCGCAGGACCAATCACTGAGGTACTGACCGCGCAACACCTCAGCGCGTTATACGATTACCCCATGCGAGAAATCACCCAAGAGACGCACCGCTGGTTTGTTCCAGCATAACCTCATGTGGAGAATATTCTGTTGAATCAATCGGCTTTACATCTGACCCACACCTATAAATATACATATATACATTTATTATGCTGACCTTAACGCTCGTTCGTCATCCACCAGTACAGGCCAGCCAGCAATGCTATGGCCGACTAGACCTGTTGCCCACCGCACATGATCTGGCTCAAGCGGCCCAACAGCTACACCACCTGCACGGGCAAACCATCATCAGCAGCCCCGCACAACGCTGTCTACGTTTGGCCCAGCACTTATCACCGTGTGTCACGATTAATCCGCTGTGGCAAGAACTCGATTTTGGCCAGTGGGAAGGCCTCGCATGGGATGACATTCCGCGCCATGCCCTTGATGACTGGGCTGCCGATATTTGGCATTACCGTGTCGGCCAGACCGGTGAAACCGCCGCCGAACTGCTCATCCGTGTGCAACGCGCCATTGCCCAACTGTGTGAGCAAGGCCACTCACAGGCTACCGTGATCACCCATGCAGGGGTCATTCGTATGGTGTTTGCCCATTACGGCAAAATTGCAGACCACGACCGATGGACTGCCCCAATTGCCTACGCCACCCCCTATACCCTTGAGTGCTAATGTATGCCCACCCTCATGATTCAAGGCTGCACCTCTGACGCAGGCAAATCCACCTTAGTCACCGCAGTCTGTCGTTTATTGGTTCGTCGCGGTCTCTCGGTCGCTCCGTTTAAACCACAAAATATGGCACTCAATAGCGCCGTGACTGCCGATGGCGGCGAAATTGGCCGCGCTCAAGCGGTACAGGCGGCGGCGTGCCGGATTGCCGCACACACCGACCATAACCCTGTGTTGCTTAAACCCACCA
>JBEANQ010000043.1:0-15397 GCA_041165345.1 Pseudomonadota bacterium | reverse complement strand
ATTTCGGGCGATTTTGCAACAACAGATGCGTGATACCACCGCAACGGTGTAAGCCAACGCGCTCGGATCGAACGCACACACTCATGACCGCTGCAACGACACATTGACCTGTCCATAGGGGCAATGCCGACACGCATGACCACAGCATTGCCCACGCTTTAAATGAAACCAGCGGCTAAACACATAGAGGCCGTTTTCGATGCTGTAATCCAACTGCTCTACCAACGGTTGACCCTGACACGCCACTGCATCAGGTAATGGAGCGGTATACACCCCTCCCTGATCTTGGGTATCGCGAATGTGCGTTTGCACTGCCACACTCAAACACGCCGCACATAAACACGCCGCGCCCGCGATGGGTGACAGCACCGCCGGCAGCGTCGTACACCAACAGGGCTGTTGATGAGTGGAGGAAGCCCCACACATCACGGGCGTTTGACAAACTGGACAAACTGAACTCATTGATATGCCTCATGTCAATGACAGCGATAGGATGGCGCTGTACGAATGACCAAAAAATCGAATCGGTATGACTATTCAGTCAATGACAACCGTTGAAAACCCTGAAACAAACCCCGCATGATAACCATGCCACATTATGCCCTGCCTTTTTTTAGCCATACTGAAATGGAGTTTCTCCCATGAATCGTTTGACACTGGCTGCATTGACGCTTTCGCTGTTGGGCAGTTGCGCAGCATTTGCTGCCGACCCCTTAGCAGGTACAACATGGCGCACCTTTGATGACCAAACCGGCGCTCCAAAGGTCATTGTGGCCTTTAGCGAATCTGCCAATGGAAATGGCCTATCTGGCAAAATTATTCAACGCTTGGCCGGCAGTACCATCAGCCAATGTGACCAATGTAGCGGCACACTGCATAATCGCCCATTGATTGGACTGCCCCTGATTTATCATCTCAAACCACAAGGCTCAAACGAATATGCCGACGGCGAGATTCTAGACCCTAAAAGCGGAAAAATTTACCGCTTAAAGGGCAAACTCTCGGCCGATGGCAAAAGCCTAGAGCTGCGTGGATTTATTGGTTTTTCACTGTTGGGTCGTACCCAAGTCTGGAAGCGTGAAAACTAAGATTGTCGCCACTGGCAGCCTCCCCCATCAACTGAGTTCGCTCAGTTGATGTTTAAACCACTCACCGGATGCCCCACCCGACTCAACGCCGCATCAAGGGCGTTGGCGTCATAGCCAGCAATGGTTTGATCACCAACCACTGTAATCGGTACACCAGCAAAATCTCCCGCATCATAAAACCGGCGGCCTTCCTCAGACGTTTCCACATCATGATCCTGATACGGCACACCACTGGCATCAAGGCGTTGCTTCAAGTGCTTGCAGTAGCCACACCATGCTGCGGTATACAGATGAATCTCGGCTGCCCCAATCACCGTCTGCACCGCAGGCAGCGCGGCAGGCTCAGATGGCGGCAGATTGGCACGGCTGCTCAAAGCATTGGCCTGTTGATGATTGGTCCACAACAGCCCAGCCATCACGGCAACCACCAGCACTAAGATCAAACGCAGCATCAGCACACCCTCTTGCTCAAGTCACAGCAGCATAACGACTTATGGGTCACGATGCGATGCAACCGCAGCATCAGCCATTCCAGTGCTTAGGCGTGTCGGGCATCACGCTGAATCAACTGACGCAACACGATAGGTGCCAAGACCGTTGTGCCAATAATCATCACCACAATTTCAGCAAACAACACTTGAGACAACAACCCTGTCGACAGCCCAATGCCCACCACAATCAGCCCCACCTCGCCACGCGGTACCATCCCTACACCCACCTTATTGGCAGTTGCAAAGCCCCGACTGCCCATAATAGCCAGACCGGCCAGCCATTTGCCCAAGATGGCAATCACGGTCAGTATTGCACCACTGACCAGAACCTCGGCACTGCCCAGCAAGGCCAGCGGCAACTGTACCCCCACCATGGCAAAGAAAACCGGCGCTAAAAAACTCTCTAACGCATGAACCTTGTCATTAAAGTCATATTGGTCACGCACCTCGGCCAGCACCATGCCAATCAAAAACGCCCCAATAATCGGCGCAAGTCCAGCCACACTCGACAATGCCGCAAAACCCAAACTTAACGACACACACAGGCCAAACCCACCCGACACCAGCATGGGGTCAATGCGTTGTTGAATCTTGTTGATCAACGGCACACCAATCCACAGCACCGCCACCACAAAGCCAATCGACAGCGCCAACGTAGACAACACCCCCAACACGCTGATGTCCCCCCCGCTTGACATGCCCGACACCACGCCCAAAATCGACAAGCCCAAAATGTCGTCGATCACCGCTGCACCCAAAATAATCTGCGCATATTTGCTGTCGAGCACGCCCAATTCTTTGAGTACCTGCGCAGTAATTCCGACGCTGGTGGCGACCATGGCGGTACCAATAAACAAGTTTTGCAGGCGGCTATAATCATTAAATAGGCCAAACAAATAGCCCCCCAACATGGGCAGTGCAATCCCAATCACGGCCACAATCAGGGCTTCTTTGCCCACCGACAACAAGTCTTTTAAGCGGGTTTCTAGACCAACCATAAACATCAAAAAAATCGCGCCAAACTCTGCCAAGGCTTGCAAGGTAATATTGACTTCAACCCATCCCAACAGGCTTGGCCCCACCACCACACCGGCCAAAACCTGCCCAATCACGCGCGGTTGTTTGAGCCGTGAGGCCACATAGCCCAGCACCTGCGCGGCCAAAACCAAGGCAAACAACGACAATAAAATCTGAGACAACTCGGCGTGCGTATCACCCCCTGCTGCAAAGGCAGACATGGGAAACAGTGCGGCCAACATGAGTGCCAGTTTGGTCATATGGGTTGTCCTGCGCAACGCGGTTGAATGCTGATAATTTAGCGGGTTTTGCGCACCGATACCGTCGGGATTCTGTGGCGGATTGGCACAACATCAGGACAAAAAAAATCGGCCGCACAAGGCGACCGACCTAAAAAAAACCCCGTTGTGCTTACATGAACATATGCATGGCGATATATACCATGGCTCCGCCCAAATAGCCCATCAACGCCAAGCCACTGATGTTTTTGAGATACCAGCCAAAGCTGATTTTTTCCATGCCCATTGCAGCAACACCAGCCGCAGAACCAATGATCAAACAACTGCCGCCGGTTCCGGCACAAAAGGCCAGCATTTCCCAAAACAAACCGTCTTGCACAAAGTTGCCTAGCCATGCGGCTTGATCACCGGATGCCGCTAAGGCTTCTGGCGTGATCAGGGGATACATTTTCATGGCTCCCGCCACCAACGGCACATTATCGACTACTGCCGACAGCAAACCAATGGCAATATTGATGGCGTACACGTTGCCCAGTTCGTCTTTCAGCAAGGTTGCGACTTGGGTTAAATGACCCGCCGTGGCCAATGCCGACACCGCCAACAAAATACCCAAAAAGAACAAAATACTGGGCGTATCAATGCGGCGGATCACGCCAACAACCGACAGTGGGGCTTTGTCCTCGTCGTTTTTGCCGCGATGGATCACTTCTGTAAACAACCACAACACGCCAAGGCCAAACAAAATGCCCATGTACGGGGGCAGATGCGTCACGGTTTTAAACACAGGCACAAACAGCAACGCGCCAATGCCCACGGCAAAGACAGCATTGCGTTCAAACGCGGTGGTCGGGCTACCGCTGTGCCCTTGATCTAGCGTTGTGACAGGGCGCTGTACATCGCCGGTCATACGGAAACTTAAAAAAATCATCGGCACTAAAATGCACACCAAGCTCGGCAAGAACAGCTGGGTGATCATGCTGGCCGTGGTGACTTGGTTACCAATCCACAGCATGGTGGTGGTCACATCACCAATCGGTGACCACGCGCCGCCTGCATTGGCGGCAATGACCACCAACCCCGCATAAAACCAGCGGTCTTTGGGGTCATCAACCAATTTGCGCAGCAGCGAAATCATCACAATGGTGGTGGTGAGATTGTCGAGCGCGGCAGATAGAAAAAAGGTAATAAAGCCAATGATCCACAGCAACGACACGCGCTTGGTGGTTTTGATTCGGTCCGTAATGACCGTAAAGCCTTCGTGCGCATCGATCAGCTCGACAATCACCATGGCACCGAGCAAAAAGAACAAAATCTCGGCAATTTCACTCAAATGGTGACGTAATTCATGCGGCACAATCTCAGTGGTATCTTGACCAGCAGCCATCGCAGTCTGAACAGCAGGTAAAATTGATTCTGCACCAAAGACCAAGAGTGTCCATGTCACTACTGCGGTCAGCAATGCAGTGGCTGATTTATCAATCTTTAAAGGATGCTCAAAGGCAATACAAAAATAGCCCAACACGAAGGCAAGGCCAATCAACACATACATACACAGTTTCCTTTCATTGGCTATTGGGGGCGGCGGGCTCAAGATCAATGCGCGACTCTATTGACTCACACATCCCTTATCGCGCCAATCAACACAGGGCTTGATGCTAACACCGCCCCCTACCCACACCAATGCAAGCGGTCTAGTTTCTACAGAATATTGGCCGGATACCCCACTCGGCTTAACAGTTCACGCAGGGCTTCTGGGTCATCACCCACCACTTCAACATCACCAGCAACGGTCAACGGCACACCGGCATAATCGGGTGAGCGCGCATAACTACGCCCTTGCTCGGTTTGCTCGACATCATATTCAACATAGGATAAATGCGCCGCAGCCAGCCGTGCTTTAAGACGGCGGCAATAGCCACACCATGTGGCGGTGTACAGGGTAATCGGTGCGGGAGTGGCCGCAGGGGACGCTGGCGCAATCACCGCCACAGGCGGCGTCACGGCTTGAACAACGGTCGTGGAAGGGGCGTCAAGCGGGGCTTCTGCGACAGGCGACTCACCCACAAACGCCATAGCCATGGCGGCACGCGGTGACTCGGCCTGTGCCAGACCGATCCAGAGGCTACAGCAAAGACTGCATATGAGCCGACGCATAAGGCCGCCCGTCCTTTGGGTGCTGAAGCGGTCAGTGTATGACGAATGCAACGCCCAGACGAGATTGCATTAGCTTAGTGTCACAATCAGGCCGACCAACGTCAACGGCTGGCAGGCTTCGCAGGCGCTGCCGTTCACATCTAATGCTCAGCGGTTGTGTGCGCCGTCCTGAGCAACGATCCGCCAGACCACCGTCACGCAAAAAGCAAAACCCCCACGCACTAGCGCAGGGGTTTAAAGGCAGCAACCGCTGTGTGGCGCTTAAATATCTAGATAATCCAAGATGCCTTCGGCTGCCTGACGGCCTTCCCAGATTGCCGTCACCACCAAGTCAGACCCGCGCACCATATCGCCACCAGCAAAGATTTTTGGGTTGCTGGTTTGGAACTTATAGGTCTGTTGCTCAGGTGCAGTCACACGGCCTGAACCATCCATCTTGATGCTTTGGCCGTCAAACCATGCCGCAGGGCTTGGACGGAAACCAAAAGCCAAAATGACCGCGTCGGCTGGCAGAATTTCTTCTGAGTTAGGCACAGGCTCTGGGCTACGACGGCCACGGCTGTCGGGTGCGCCCAACTGCGTGGTGACCACTTTCACGCCAACGACCTTGCCGTTTTCGCCAACAATTTCAATCGGCTGACGGTTAAACAAGAAGTTGACGCCTTCTTCACGCGCGTTGGTGACTTCGCGGCGGCTACCGGGCATGTTTTCTTCGTCACGGCGGTACGCGCAGCTCACTTGAGCCGCACCTTGACGGATAGACGTGCGGTTGCAATCCATTGCGGTATCGCCACCACCCAAGATCACCACTTTTTTGCCTTCCATGCTGATGTAGTCGGCAGGCGATTTTTCCCAGCCTTGGCAACGGTTGACGTTGGCAATCAGGAAGTCGAGCGCGTCATACACTTCTGGCAGGTCTTCACCGACAAAACCGCCTTTCATGTAGGTGTATGTGCCCATACCCATAAACACGGCGTCGTAATCGGCCAGTAGTTCGTCAATAGTGACATCAACGCCCACTTCGGTGTTGAGACGGAATTCCATGCCCATGGTTTCAAAAATGGTACGGCGACGAATCATCACCGATTTTTCCATTTTAAACTCAGGAATACCAAAGGTCAGCAAGCCGCCAATTTCTGGGTTTTTGTCAAAAATAACCGGCTTAACGCCTGCCCGCACCAACACGTCAGCACAGCCTAAACCGGCAGGGCCTGCGCCAATAATGGCGACTTTTTTGTCGGTCCACACCACTTTGGACATGTCTGGACGCCAGCCCAATGCAAAGGCGGTGTCGGTGATGTATTTTTCGGTGTTGCCAATGGTCACCGCGCCAAAACCGTCGTTGAGCGTACATGCGCCTTCACACAGGCGGTCTTGTGGGCACACGCGACCACAGACTTCGGGCAAGGTGTTGGTTTGGTGCGACAGTTCGGCAGCTTGGAACAATTGGCCTTCAGAGACCAATTTGAGCCAGTTGGGAATGTAGTTATGAACGGGGCATTTCCATTCACAGTACGGGTTACCGCAGCCCAAGCAGCGATGCGATTGCGCCGCCACTTCGACTTTTTCAAACGGCTGATAAATTTCGACAAACGCCGTGGTGCGGGTTTGGGTGTCTTTTTTGTTCGGGTCCTGACGCGGCACGTCTAGGAACTGAAAATCATTGCTCAGGCGCTCGGCCATGGTGTTCTCTCCAGTGGGCTGGCACGCGACACCCAACGGTGCCGCATGCCGGCCTATACCTGCGTTATTGTGGGTCGGCCTTGGTGGTTTTGAGCAAGTTGCTCAGACTTGCAGCCTTTGGCTTGACCAAATAGAACTTGCGAACGTATTCGTCAAATTCGTTCAAAATGGTCTGGCCCCACACGCTACCGGTTTCCGCGACGTACTCTTCCAGCACGCTGGTCAAGTGATGACGATAGCCTTCGGTGGCTTCGTTTGAAATTCGGTTCAGGTCGATCAGCTCATGGTTGCAACGGTCAAAGAAGTCACCGTCCAAGTCCAACACATAGGCAAAACCACCGGTCATGCCCGCACCAAAGTTTAAGCCGGTACGACCCAACACCGTCACCAAACCGCCGGTCATGTATTCGCAGCAATGGTCGCCTGCGCCTTCAATGACCGCGTGACAGCCCGAGTTACGCACCGCAAAGCGCTCGCCCGCCGTCCCTGCTGCAAACAGCTTGCCGCCGGTTGCACCGTACAAGCAGGTGTTACCAATAATCGCGGTGTCTTGGGTGGCAAATGGTGAGCCTTTGGGTGGGTAGATGGTCACCATACCACCGGCCATGCCTTTACCGACGTAGTCGTTGGCATCACCTTCTAAACGGATATGTAAACCACCAGCGTTCCACACGCCCAGCGACTGACCCGCTGTACCGGTCAATTGTAGGGTGACTGGTGCATGGCTCATGCCTAAGTTGCCATGACGCTTGGCAATTTCGCCAGACAAGCGTGCGCCAATCGAGCGGTCGCAGTTGCAGGAGTCATAGCTAAAATAGCCCCCGCTCATGGACTCAATGGCGGGCAACATGTCGGCCACCATTTGCTCGGCCAGCAGACCTTTGTCATGTGGCTCGTTACGTGGCTCAACACAATACTGGCTCTTGCCTTCTGCCGACGGATGGATCGTCAACAAGGGGGTCAAATCCAAGTGTTGTTGCTTGTCGGTTTGGCCTTCGATCATCGACAGCAGATCGGTACGACCAATCAGCTCTTTCATGGACCGTACACCCAACAGGGCCAGCAACTGACGGGTTTCTTCGGCAATAAAGCGGAAGAAGTTGATCAGCATTTCTGGCTCGCCGATGTAGTGCTCTTCACGCAGTTTGTCTTGTTGCGTGGCAACACCAGTGGCGCAGTTGTTGAGGTGGCAAATACGCAGGTATTTACAGCCCAAGGCGATCATGGGGGTTGAGCCAAAGCCAAAGCTTTCGGCACCCAAAATGGCCGCCTTGATCACGTCCAAACCGGTTTTTAAACCACCGTCGGTTTGCACGCGCACTTTGCCGCGCAGGTCGTTAACCCGCAAGGCTTGATGCGCTTCGGCCAGACCCAACTCCCACGGCGAACCCGCGTAGTGAATGGATGACAATGGCGAGGCCGCTGTTCCGCCGTCATAACCAGAAATGGTGATGAAGTCGGCATAGGCTTTGGCGACACCAGCGGCAATCGTGCCCACACCGGGTTCAGCAACCAATTTGACCGACACCATCGCGCTGGGATTGACTTGCTTTAAGTCAAAAATCAACTGCGACAAATCTTCAATCGAATAGATGTCGTGGTGCGGCGGCGGCGAAATCAGGGTCACACCAGGGACGGAATAACGCAAACGGGCAATCAGCGCATTGACCTTACCACCGGGCAATTGACCGCCTTCACCGGGTTTAGCACCCTGCGCCACTTTGATTTGCAGCACTTCAGCCGAGGCCAAATACGCAGGCGTGACACCAAAACGACCCGAAGCAATTTGCTTGATTTTCGAGTTTTTAATGGTGCCATAACGCGCAGGATCTTCGCCGCCCTCACCGGAGTTTGAACGCCCGCCAATGGTGTTCATGGCAATGGCGATGGATTCGTGGGCTTCGGGTGATAATGCCCCAAGCGACATGCCTGCCGAGTCAAAGCGCGGCAAAATCGATTCAATCGACTCGACTTCGCTGATGTCGATGCTATTGTCGGTATTGAGCTTTAACATGTCGCGAATGGTGGCCACCGGACGGGTGTTAACCAAGTTGGCGTATTCGCGGTAGTCCTCGTATTTGCCCGAGCGTACTGCGGTGTGCAAGGTGTTGATCACGTCTGGGTTAAACGCGTGATATTCCTTGTTAAACACAAATTTCAGCAGGCCACCTTGGTCAATCGCTTTGCGTGATTTCCATGCAATGTCGGCCAGTTTGTGTTGGTCGTTTTCGAGATCAACAAAACTTGCGCCTTCAATCCGGCTGGGCACGCCTTTAAAGCACAGATCGACCACTTGATGCGACAGGCCAATGGCTTCAAACAACTGACCCGCCCGATAGGACGCGATGGTCGAGATGCCCATTTTTGACAAGATTTTTAGCAAACCTTTGTCGATGCCTTTGCGATAGCTGGCTTGGGCATACAGTGGATCACCCAACAGATCACCGGTCGCAACCAAGTCATTGATGATGTCATAGGCCAAATACGGATACACCGCCGTCGCACCAAAGCCAATCAACACCGCAAAATGATGTGGGTCACGGGCAAGGCCGGTTTCCACAATAATGTTGGCATCGGCACGCAGGCCAACGGTTGACAAGTGGTGATGTACCGCACCAGTGGCCAAAATCGCACTAGCAGGCATCACGCCTTCACGCACCTGACGGTCAGACAGCACAATCAGGGTTTGACCATCTTTGACCGCAGTGGTGACTTCGGCACAAATACGACGTAGCGCGGCCTCTAAGCCTTCAACGCTGGCGTCATAGTTGAGGTCAATCACCGCCATGCCATAGCCCGCACGGTTGATATGACGCAACTGGTGCATCTTGCTCGGCGCTAAGACAGGGCTAGAAATAATAATCCGGTCGGCGTGTTCGGGGCCTTGCTCAAACACGTTTTGCTCACGACCCAAACAGGTCTCAAGCGACATCACAATCGACTCACGCAGCGGGTCAATCGGTGGGTTGGTCACCTGTGCAAACTGCTGGCGGAAGAAGTCGGCCACATGACGCACTTGACGTGACAACACCGCCATTGGGGTGTCATCGCCCATCGAGCCCACTGCTTCTTGGCCGCTTTCGGCCAGCGGACGAATGATCTGGTCACGTTCTTCAAAGGTGACATGGAACATTTTTTGTGCCGACTTCAGCAGTTCGCCTTGCAGCCCTTGGCCTTGCAGCTCTTCTTCTAACGCTTCATCGGTTTGTACATGTAAGGCATTGTCACGCAGCCATTGCTTGTAAGGATGTGCCGACTTTAGACGGTTGTCGATCTCGGCGGTGCGCAGTAGTTCGCCAGACTGGGTGTCTACCACCAAAATCTGACCCGGACCGACCCGACCTTTGGACACCACGTCTTCAGGCTTATAGCCCCAAACGCCAATTTCGGACGCAAGGGTGATATAGCCGTTTTTGGTAATCACCCAACGTGCTGGACGCAAGCCATTGCGGTCAAGCATACAGACGGCATGACGACCATCTTGAATGACCAGACCCGCAGGGCCGTCCCATGCTTCCATGTGCTTGGAGTTAAACTCATAGAACGCCCGTAGGTCGGTGTCCATGGTCTCGACGTTTTGCCATGCAGGCGGAACCAACATGCGCAGCGCACGGAACAGATCCATCCCGCCACCGACCAGAATCTCGAGCATGTTGTCGAGGCTGGAGGAGTCCGAACCGGTGCGATTGACCAATGGTTTGAGATCCATCAGATCCGGCAGCAATGGATTTTCAAATTTAGGCGTACGTGCGACCGACCAATTGCGGTTGCCCATAATGGTGTTGATTTCGCCATTGTGCGCCAAATAACGGAATGGCTGTGCCAACGGCCAACGCGGCAAGGTGTTGGTCGAAAAACGTTGATGGAACACACAAATATGGGTGGTCAACCGTGGATCAGCCAGATCACGATAAAAATCCGCAATCGCTTCGGGCATCATCAAGCCTTTATAGCTAATGACGGTTGAGGCCAGCGTGGTGACATAAAACAGCGGGTCATGGGTCAGTTGCGCTTCGGCACGACGACGCGCCAAAAACAGCTTGCGGTTAAAGTCGGCTTCGGCCAAACCGGCAGGGGCATTGACCATCACTTGCTCAAACACCGGCAACGACAACAGTGCGATTTCGCCCAGTGCATTGTTGTCAGTGGGCACGACCCGCCATGTGGCAACCGTTAAGCCTTCTTTCGCGATTTCGGCGTTTATCACCTCACGTGCATGTTGTGCCAGTGTGGTGTCGGTATTTAAAAACACCGTACCCACAGCAAACAGCTCGCTTAATGTCACGCCAAGGGCTTGTGCTTCTTCACGAAAAAACGCTTTAGGCATCGCCAGCAGTAACCCGCAACCGTCACCGGTTTTGCCGTCGGCTGCAATACCGCCACGGTGCGTCATACAGCTTAAGCTGTGAATCGCCGTCGATAGCAAATCATGGCTGGTTTCGCCTTGCATATGCGCAATCAAACCAAAACCACAATTGTCTTTAAATTCGTCAGGCTGATACATCCCCAGCTTAGAAGCAGAAGCTGCGGCGGGAAGCTCGGAGGCGGCATTGTGCGGCATGTGCATGGCGTACCCTTAAGAAGCTGTCGAGACACCACTTTGTCTCTGTTGCAGCGCAATCGGCAGCAGCAATGAACAAAGCGGACAAAATGGTCGAGTATTCTAAAGAAAAAATGGTCAGCACTCAAATGCAACAATCTAGCCAAAGTGCAAACACTTGTGACTGCTGCATGAAAACAGACGAAAAACGACGTCGAACTCAGTCAAACGGATCTTGAACGGCCTCATCATCGGTTAATCCACCATCCTCTGGTGGCGTCGTGGGCGTGGTTTGACGCGGCTCAACAGAGTGCATAACCTCTTTGCTGACGCTAACATTGGCATCACTTGGCAAACTACCAATCGCAGGTTCGGCGCTATCAGAACGCGTGGGCACAACGGTCTCAGGTACTTGCGCAACGGGCGTGGCTACTGTGCGCAACTTGACCTGATGTGTTCGTTTGGCACCCGCACCCACCACACGCTCATCACTCCCTTGATCAGACACATAGGGCTGATAACTAGAAAATCGCTCGGGGAAAGGCTTTACTGTATGTGGCAATCCAAAATCAATGGTGGCCAATGCCCCCATTGCAGTTTGTACTGTGGCAAAGTTGCCATAGGTCAACACAAACCGCTCTTGCTCTTTATTAATGGTTCTAAAATATTGAAAACGCGTGCGATCACGACGGCTGGTGAGATAATCAGTAATGACACTTTCTTGCGACACATTCATCAATTGTACAGTCCAATTGGCCGATTCACGGGTCAAAAACGCTGCTCCACGAAATTCAGCGGCATGTGTGCCAATCTGTACAATTTTTTGACTTAAATCTAAAACGGGCACCACATCGGTCAACCGTCCCAAGGTGTCATTGAAGCCCGCCAACTGCTGATTGGGTTGAACCATTGTCGGCTCATCTGGCTGCGCCACTTCAATGGTCTTACGCGCTGCCAACTGTAACCACACCCATATCATAAAGCACAACGCCAACAAGCCTAGTCCAGCCGTTAACCAGCTGAGTGACCGCCATGGAATTTGTCTAACGCCAGACCACACCTGTTGTGCATATGCTTTCAAGACATCAACTCAACACCAAATTGGGTTTGCGACAACGTCTGCTGTAGGCATATTGCATCAACACCCTTTTGAATGATCCCATTGCCCAACCCCTGCAATAAAATCAAACGCAACTGACCTGCCAAGACTTTTTTATCTTGCATCATCAATCCTAAAAAGTCATCAGGACTCATGGCTGGAGGATCAACCGGCAGGCGTGCAGCCTGCAACAACGTCCGAATGCGTAGGACATCCGCCATAGTGAGCCAGCCCAACCGCATCGATAAATCAGCGGCCATCAGCATTCCCACCGCCACCGCCTCACCATGCAACCACACCCCATAGCCCATATGGGACTCAATCGCATGACCAAAGGTATGACCTAAATTAAGCAACGCCCGCTCGCCCAACTCATGCTCATCTGCGGCCACAATACGCGCTTTATGCGCGCATGACCGATAGACCGCCTCGGCCAACAGGGAGGCATCACGCGCCACCAATGCAGGCATATGCTGCTCAAGCCAGCACAGAAACTCAGTATCCCCAATCAAGGCATACTTGATCACTTCAGCCAAACCCGCCGATAACTCACGATCCGGCAGGGTGGCCAATTGCGACATATCAGCCAAGACCAGTGTTGGCTGCTTAAAAGCACCAATCATATTTTTACCCAGCGGATGATTCACGCCGGTTTTACCGCCAACACTGGAGTCAACCTGTGACAACAATGTGGTGGGCACCTGAATAAAATCGACCCCACGCTGAAAACTGGCGGCGGCAAACCCAGCCATATCACCAACCACGCCGCCCCCCAGCGCCAGCACCGTACAATCACGATTAAACCGATGCGACAAGAGTGCGTCATAAATCAACGTTAAAGTATCGAGGGTTTTATATGCCTCACCATCAGGCAAAATACACGTTGCGACGTGTTTGCCAGCCTGTGTCAATGCATCTTGATAATGAGCAAGATAGAGTGGCGCAACCGTTGTGTTTGACACGATCATGACCTGACGACCTGCAACCATGGGGATTAGCATGGTCTGAAGATCAATGGCACTACCAATATGAATGGGATAACTACGCTCGCCGAGCGCCACAGTCAGGGTCTGCATAGATCACAGCACAACCATCGTAAAAGATGTTTTATTTTAACGTGTTTACACTGACCAATTGAATGATTTTTTGTGCAAGCTCACGCGCTGAACCATCTAGCGTGGGCACAATATGATGCGCAATTTCACGATACAACGGATCACGCAGTGCCAACAAACTGCGTAACTTGGCTTCTGGATCATCAGTTTGCAGTAAAGGACGATTGCGGTCGCGTGCGGTACGCGCCAATTGCATTGACACAGGGGTATACAAATAAATCACGATGCCCCGTTCATGCAGATGCTGACGGTTTTCAACATCCATAACCGCACCGCCACCTGTTGCCAAAATAATATTTTGGCGACAGGTTAATTCAGCGATGGCAGCATGTTCACGCTGGCGAAAACCGATCTCACCCTCCTTATCAAAAATCCAAGGAATGGTTGCGCCGGTTTTTCGCTCAATTTCACAGTCGCTATCGACAAAGACACGACCCAATAAGTCCGCTAAATGACGGCCAACGGTTGTCTTGCCAGCCCCCATGGGACCGACAAGAAACAGATTTTGGGTCACGTTGGTCAGCACGGCCTCAGCCGGCTCACCCTGCAAATTAGCGCTGTACACCAGTGTTATTCACCAAGCGAGGGGTCACAAAAATCAACAGCTCCTGCTTGCTGTTGGTTTGGGTGTCTTTCTTAAACAAACGGCCAACATAAGGCAAATCACCCAAGAACGGTGTTTTGGTGGTGCTAGTGCCTGTTTGGTTTTGGAAAATACCACCTAATACAACAGTCTGACCATCATCAATCAACACGTTTGTTGACACACGGTTAGTATCAATCGCACGAATACCCGTGGCTTGCACCTCACCTGGTGTATCACTGTTGACAAACAACTCCATACCAATGCGACCATCAGGCGTAATGTTTGGTGTTACCTCTAAACTCAGTTCAGCATTAATAAACTGAATTGAGGTTGCTCCACTGGAGGTTGCCGCTTGATACGGAATTTGCGTTCCGGCTGCGACCCGCGCCTTTTGCTTGTCTGTGGTCAATACCTTGGGTGTTGCAATGACCTCACCTTTGCCATCTGCTTGTAACGCAGACAGCTCAAGATCAATCATGACATCAGACATGCTAATTAAACCCAATGCCAAACGGCTGGCACCAGCAGAAGCAACCCCCAAATCTACGTTCAAATTTGCGGGTCGATCAATGGTGTATTTCACACCTGTTGTACTGACCGTTGGGTTGCTTAAGTTAAAGAGGGTTGTTTCACTGCCACCCACCAACAAACTATTATTGTTGGCAATACCGTTCGACAATACGCCCCACTTGACACCCATTTCTTTACTAAAGCTGTCGGTTGCGCGAACGATACGCGCTTCAATCATGACCTGCTTCACAGGTACATCTAACTTCAGAATCAACTCACGAATATCCTCAATTTTCTTTGAGGTATCTTGAATGATCAACGTGTTGGTACGTGCATCAATCGACATGGTGCCACGAGAAGACAGTAGGCTACCAACATTGGCTTCACCATTTCCATTTCCACCCATATTGCTTGCACCGTTATTACGGCCAGACGTAATGAGGGTTTGAATATCTGCTGCTTTTGCATAACTCAGTTGCACATACTCCGTTTGTAACGGTGCAAGCTGTTCAACTTGTTGATTGGCCTGAATCTCTAGTTTTTCACGTGCTGCAATTTCTTCAGCAGGTGCAATCATAATGACATTACCATTACGACGCTTGTCTAAACCCTTGGTTTTTAAAATAATCTCAAGCGCCTGATCCCAAGGAACATTTTGCAGGCGAATCGTGATTCGACCATTTACTGTATCACTGGCAACCAAGTTAAGACCGTTAAAGTCGGCAATCAACTGTAATACCGACCGTACATCAATATCTTGAAAATCTAAAGATAGTTTGTCGCCAGTATAGGCTGGAGGCGCTGATCGCTTGACAGGATCTTTGGCTGGACGTTTCACACTAATAGTGAGTTTATTATCAGCTTGATACGCTAAA
>JBEANQ010000042.1:0-15755 GCA_041165345.1 Pseudomonadota bacterium | reverse complement strand
CATTAACCTCATATCCTGATGCGATATCATGGTTACCTTTGAAAGGAATTAATCAAGATATGGTTGTTTTTTTAGATGAGCATCAAAAAATATTAGGAGTGGTTGATCTTCGGCCTTGGCATTAATGTGAGAGTGGGTAGTGATAAACACGAAGTGTTACTCTCATGCGTTGACTATTTTTACAGAGTATGCACTTTTATATCGTAGTTTGGTGTAAATTTATAAAATTTGTCATATAGAGTCAAATTTTGTCATAGCACATCTCTATGCACTTAAAAACAAAGATTTTTTATTTGGCATGATTTTTGCTTTTATTGAATTTACTCTAATGATGGACTAATGGGGATTCATGATGAAGGTTTCGCAAGGTTTTACATTAATTGAGTTAATGATTGTTGTTGCTATTATTGGTATTTTAGCAGCAATCGCTATTCCTGCCTATCAGGATTATATCACTCGAGCTCAAGTTTCTGAGGCAGTTGAGCTTGGAGGTGGGTTAAAAGGTCCTTTGTCAGAATATGGTGCAGATAAAAGCGCTTGGCCTACATTAGTTACTCCAACTACTATTGCAAGTTCAGGCCAGTTGAATGCAACAATTATTGGTAAGTACAGTACTGTAAGTACAGCTATTACGGGTACATATCCATCAGGCATTGTGACTATTACTATGACCACTGGTAAAGCGAGTGGTACAAAATTAGGTTATGCTACTTTAAATGGTGGTACGACTTGGGGCTGTGGAAAAGCAACCGTTGATTTAGCAACAGCAATTACTGTAACGACTATTGATAATAAATATTTACCAAATGCTTGCAAGTAATTTAAATTAATTGCCAATCAGTGATATAGAGGCTCCAGCAACGTAAGTTAAGTAGCTTATGATGCTAGGTGCCTCTATATTAATTTTTATGCAAAATAGGTAAGTGAAATATTTTCCCCGCATTGTTCAGATGTTTAAATGAAAAATGATTTTTGGTATAAAAATTGCTACAAATAAGCATTACTGGTTTTAACATGGTTGTGATCATGGATGCTTCACGAGGATTCACATTGATAGAGCTAATGATTGTTGTAGCAATTATTGGAATATTAGCAGCAATTGCTGTGCCTGCGTATCAAGATTATATTACGCGAGCGCAAGTTGCTGAGGCCATTGAGTTAGGGATGGGTCTGAAACAGCAGCTAAATGAATATGGTTGGAGTTATGCAAAATGGCCAATAAAAATAGTCCCACCACAAACAATTGCTAGTGATCAAGAAATTAATGGTACTTTGACAGGTAAATATAGCCGTATGAATAATAGTCTGAGTGGTTCTTATCCAAATGGTATTTTGACGCTTACTATGACAACGGGTAAAGCATCTGGAATGACCGTTCTATTTGAAACACCTGATGCTGGTGCGACATGGACATGCACGGGTGGTACAACGCTGAGTAAATACCGTCCATTAGCGTGTCAATAATTGGATGGTTCTTTAAGTGATGTGGATGAGTTAACCCAATGTTGGCATAAATTCAGTCAAGCGCTCAGATGTTTTGCGTAAGTTTAGACTTAGTAAAGATGCAATCCCTTTTAAAATATTAATACCTATCTCGGGATGCAAACGTAAAATCATTTCAAAGCCTTTTCGCGTCAAGACTACCAGCCCTGTTGGACCGCTAGCGCGAACAGAGGCAGAGCGTGTCAAGCGATCAATCAGTGCCATTTCACCAATTGATGCACCTTTGGTCAGCTGTGCTAGTACAACAGGTTGGTCACTTTGGTTAATTTTAATGACTTCCAACATGCCGTGAATGACAAAGCAGACATAGTCACCTTTTTCACCTTCTTTAAAGACAAATTCACCTGGATTGATGGTGTTAAAGAACATGTATTTTTCGATGACCTGAAGCTCATTGGGCGACAAGTAGGCAAAAATAGCCACATTGGACAAATGCTGTGCGAGTTGATCAGCCATGAGTCAGGTCCTTGCAGTGCGTTTAGTCATAAAAGGCGCCGGTGATCCATCAGCGGCATGGCTTGCCGCCAAGAGGCAAGTGCGTTCCGATCATAACACGCTGTGAGCACGCCGGAACCCCCTGTGTGCTGTTCGGCGATGATCTCACCACGATAGTTACTCATACTGCTATGCCCCCATGTGTGGCGTGAGCCATGTTGCCCCTCTTGGCCTGCACCAATCACCATACATTGACTGTCTAAGGCACGGGCACGTAAGAGCAATTGCCAGTGTAATTGACCAGTAGTGTGAGTAAATGCTGAGGGTGCGCATAGAATTTCTGCCCCTTGTTGACGGAGAGCGATGGCCAACTCTGGAAAGCGTAGGTCATAACAAATCATCAGTCCAAGGTGCCCCCAAGGTGTTGCTGCGGTAATGACTTGCTCACCTGCTTCAAACGTTGCTGATTCACAATAGCGACCTGTGCCATCAGCGACTTCAGCGTCAAACAAATGAATTTTGTCATAACGAGTGGCGATTTGGCCGCTGGGGTCAATCAAAAGTGACGTTGAGCGAACTTTGTGATGGGGAACGCGCTGGCCGTTAGGTCGATAGGGACAAGGAATGGAGCCTGCGACAATCCACAGTTGTAGTTGTTGTGCCCATTGTTGGAGCTGTTGGCGAATGTCATCGAAGCGTTCGGCGGTATGACGTTGTTGCCCTGCGGCAAAACAGGCAAAGTTTTCTGGCAACACGGCGAGGCTGCTGCCTTGCTGTGCAGCAGTGATTAGTTGACTGTGGGCGTGTAACAGGTTGGTGTCAATGTGGTCTTGCGATGACATTTGGATAGCCGCGAGACGAGTCATGACGAGTACGGCGTTGTGTTAGGTGGGTTGTGGTGGTTGGTGAAACTGTTGTGCGGCTTGTTGCTGACGTTGTTCTTCACGCTCGAGTTGTTGCACGAGGGGTTCAAACATGGCGCGATTGCTGGCGTTCAGTTTAATGAGGGCGCGATGTGCTTCTAGCACGGTGTGCAACATATCGAGTTGGTCTGGGGTTTCTTCGGGCAGTGATTGGGTGCAGCATTGCTCACTGTTGGGACAGTTGAGTAAGACAAAAATTTGACCCAGTCCCATGCTGTTGGCAAGAGTGGTGATGTCGTTGTTGGTCGACAGCAAGACGGGTTGAATGTTGTACAGGCTGTGAATGCGTATCCCTAACTTAGCGACAATGCCTAAGGCAGTGCTGTCAACAAAATACGCTTCGGTCAGATCGACAATGACGCCAGTGATTTGGGGAAGCGTCCCTAGTTTGTCGAGCAAGTGATCAAGACTACTACAACAGGGTGCGCGAACTTCGCCAACCAGTTTGAATACGTGGGTGCCGTTTAGGCCTGCATACTCAATATGACCCAGTGACATAACCATGCCAAATAGACCTTCGGAATGCCAATTATCGCACATCGTACGAAACAGCAGCAAGTAAAGCGCATTGCATTCACCATGCGGCAAACTTCATTCATTGTCAGCTATAACTTCAATGTGCAGTGTATGTCAGGCACAGTAGGGCGAGGTCATCAGGTAGATTATCGGGTGGGGCATAACGTTGTTCGACGAGTTGTTCAACCAGTTGGTCGAGTTGTTGGCTTAGCCCTCCGCTAAATCCTTCTAGGGCACCATCTGAACAAAAAATCAGCCGTGAGCCTTCGTGCAGTTGTAGCGTTTGCATGCGAATGTTGAGAGTGGGCGTTAAGCCGAGCGGAAAGCTGCTGGTAGAAAGAATTTCTGGTGGTTGCTGTGGGTGAATCAAAATAGCAGGGGGATAATGTCCTGCACTGCACCAATCCACTTGTTGGGTTGTGCAGTTTAGGCGTCCGCAAATGAGAGTGATGTGTTTGCCACTGTTTTGCTCAACCAGTAATTGGTTCATGTCGGACAGTAAGGTTTGTGGGGTATTGGCTCGCCCATGAAAGGCGGCCATCCATGTACTTAGGAGGCTGCTGGTGACCCCATGTCCTGATACATCAGCTAGATAAAACAGTAAATGGTCGTCATCAACCATCCAATAATCTATCCAGTCACCTGATAAAAAGGCTGATGGCTGAAAAAATCGTTCAAGTTGATAGCCTGCCAGTTTGAGTGGCGGCGGCAGAAGTTCTTGTTGTAAGCGCGCGGCTGCAGGTAAATCTCGACAATCTTGATGGCGTTGGTATTGCACCGTGAGTTGCCGAATCAGTTCATCGGGTTGATGGGGGAGAGCATCCCGCATCCAACCTGCTAATGCACCAATTTGCCATGCCCGAGCGATTCGGTCGCCTTGATCTCGGCGTGCCAATACAATAGTGGGGTTTGGCCAACGATGGGTCAGATAGAGGTCGACATCTGCCACCACCATGGCATGGGTGGCAATGCGTGTGGTGTCAATTGGCTCAATGCGCATCAGGTTGGGTAAGGCCAACAAGAGTGCGTCTGAGCTGGCCTGCAGAGGCAGATCGATCAAATACACGAGTGGTTAGGGCTGTGTGATAAAGGGAGTTGGGGAGCCAAGCATTTGTGCTTCCGTGACAAGCAATGGATCAGTAGACGTAGCAGGGAGTGCTGCGCTTTCCGATTCGTCACCAAAGCTTTCGTCTAAAGGTGATGTTTGATCATTGGTTTGACCATCATCCACTTGAAACTGTCGTCGTTGCAAATAGACATCACGCAAAACAGGGTATTGATCACCCGTAACTAAGCTTTCAACGCCAATTAAATCGGCTCTGGTATCAATGGCTTGTGTGACCAGTAATCCTGCATAAGCCTCGCCAGAATCAATGTAGTGTTGAGGTGAAAAATGTTGATCAAGAATCATGGCACCTGTGTCACGCAAGGTGCTAGGGCCGCGAAAAGGCAACATTAAGAAGGGTCCGGAGCCAACCCCCCAAACACCTAGTGTTTGTCCAAAGTCTTCTCGGCTTTTTTGTAGTTTTAGACTGACTGAAGCAGGGTCGGCCAAACCTAGTGTGGTCAGTGTATTAACGGTGAAGCGTCCCATGCTGACCACAGAAGCACGAGGTTTACCTTGTAGCAATTGATTGATGGCTGTCCAAGGTTCCGCTAAGTTAGCAAAAAAATTCGTCACCCCTTTATTCACAGGGCTAGGTACGAGAGCCTGATATAGGCGAGCAGCAGGTAAAAGAGCATGTTGATCAAGATAGTTATTAAAAACAAAGATTTTTCGGTTAATACGTTCGAAGGGATCTTTGATTTTTGCGGGTTGTGATGCGCTTGCATTGATGGCAAATTCATCAACAGACAATGTCTTGTCTGCGGCATGAGCTATTCCTAGGCCTGAGGTACTGATCGTCATCATCAGTAAGGCGATACGCGGAAACGACATGGGCAGCTACAGTCCGAGCATAAAAAAGCCAGATTAAGGCACTTTACCCACCTTGTAAACGCACCATCCCCATACAACGCCATTCATCATGATTATTTTAGTCAACAGTGGGTGTTTCAGATACAAAATAGCTGCGACCATTGGGAGAGTCGTGTGCGCCAGCGGCATAAAAGTTGCTTAGCGCATACGAGGCAGCCTGCTATACTTTTGAACATCTGCACATCAATGAGAGAGGGTGGAGGATGAAGCTGTCTATTGGCATGAGAGTCGGAACATCATTGTCTCTGACGCCCCAGCTTCAACAGGCCATTCGGTTGTTGCAATTATCAGCACTCGAGCTTGAGCAAGAAGTTCAACAGCAACTGGAAAGTAATCCGCTGCTTGAAACCATTGATGACCAAAATAGCAATGATCCGCAATTAACTGCCAATAACCATGATGTTGAAGATGCCCCCCAGTTAGATTTGGGTGAGCAAATGGCCGAAACTCGCTTGGGTGATGACTTGCCGGTTGATACGCAATGGGATGATATTTACACCCATCAATCGACCGCGCTGGCGACCCCCGAATTTGAAGAACGTGAAGACAACCGCACCAGCAATGACTCCATTTGGGATCAATTGCGTTGGCAACTCAATTTAAGCCCCTTTTCGCCGATAGACCGCTTGATGGCTGAATGCATTATCGACGGCATTGATGAGCGGGGTTATTTAGAAGCCTCACTAGACGAACTGTTAGAAGCCACCCAAAACCAACTCGACACCTTAGACATTGACGAAGAAGTCGAGATGTACGAGCTAGAAGTGGTGTTAAAGCGCGTGCAAAATTTTGATCCGGCTGGGGTGGGTGCGCGTAGCTTAAGTGAGTGTTTATGCTTGCAGTTGCACGCGTTACCTGCGCAGACCGCCGAGCGTGCTGCTGCGTTAACACTGTTGCAGCACCATGAGTTATTGGTTGCCAATGACATCACACGGCTGATGCGCCTCACCAAGCTTGACCATGATGAACTGCGGCGAGCGTTGCAGTTAATCAAGTCACTGGATCCTTACCCTGGTTTGCGTTTTCAGGCATCAGAGCAATCTCATCAGTTGCCCGATGTGATTGTGCGGAAGCACCATGAGCGTTGGGAGGTGCAACTCAACACCGATATTTTGCCGCGTTTGCGGGTGAACCCGTTTTATGCCGGTATGATTCGGCGCGCCGATAGCAGCGCCGACAACCAATATTTGCGTCAGCATATGCAAGAGGCACGCAACTTTATTAAAAGCGTCGATGAGCGCCACAAGACCTTGCTAAAAGTGTCGTCTTGTATTGTGCAGCATCAACGGGCGTTTTTAGAGCATGGGCCTGAGGCCATGAAGCCGCTGATTTTGCGTGATATTGCCGATGAAACCGAGCTGCACGAATCCACTGTGTCACGCGTGACCACACAAAAATATATGCTGACCCCGCGTGGGTTGTTTGAGTTGAAGTATTTTTTCTCTAGCCATGTCGGTACCAGTGTTGGCGGGGAGTGTTCGTCAACGGCGATTCGCGCCATGATCAAAAAAATGGTCTCTGAAGAAGACATTCGTAAACCCTTGTCCGACAACACCATTGCCGAGCGCCTGCAAGCCTCGGGAATTGATGTGGCGCGTCGCACGGTGGCTAAATATCGTGAGTCGTTAAATATTGCATCATCGAGTGAGCGAAAACGCTTGCTTTAGTCGGCCTGATATGGTTTTTTAGAGATGTTGCAGAAGCTGCAATGTGTACCGTCCGACTCGCGATGCTATTGATTTGTATCATCAAAAAATAGCACACGGGCCGTTTCCGGCAAGGCGAAGGGCGTGTCCCCGCATGGCCAGACGACCAGCCCGATGACTGGCCGCCAGACCCTCGAGGCGCGCTTCGTATCTCTTTTATGAGCGAATGCGAGGATGGTTTTATGCATATCAAGATCAGTGGACATCATGTCAGTGTGACCCCCGCCATGGAAGCCAGTATTTGCGACAAGCTGGCACGCGTCGAACGTCATTTTGATCACATCAATAGCATGCAAGTGGTGCTGTCGCTCGACAATCATCACACCAGTTGCAGTCATAAAGGCCAGCATAATCATAAAGCCGAAGCGATTCTTCGCGTGCCCGGTGCCGAGCTGTTTGCTCAGGCCAGCGCAGATGATATGTATGCGTCCATTAGCATGCTATGCGAAAAACTAGACCGTCAAATTTTGCGCCATAAAGCCAAGGCGCGTGTCCAACATTAAATGAGTGCCTAAGGGGTGAACGAAGCCTGCGCCGATGCGTGGGCTTTTTTGTGCCAGTCGATTGCAGGGCGGGGCGTGGGTTCACACAGTCGCCACGCTTGCTCACACAACCGCTGGCACGGCACGACAGATTCTGCAAGATGTGACACGCAATAGCGCCTATCCTTGGCGCTATTGGATTGCCATCCATCTTTTAGGTTAAAACCATGCCAAGCGTTGATGTGGATTGCAGTTTGGGCTACCACGTATTGTCGCCTTCAGAGTTTATTGTGCATATTCAAGCGGCCATACATCCGTGGCAGCGCATTGTGTCAGAGTCTTTGGTGGTAACGGGCATTGAGCCAGAGCAGTTTACCGATGTGGGCGGGCTGAATCGGTTGATTCGGTTTAGGAGTGAGAGTGGAGCATTAGAGGTGCGCTATCGGGCGACGGTCGAGATTGACATGCCGTGGCGTGATCCTGCTGCCCGTGAGATGGAAATCGCTGAATTACCCTCGCAAGTGCTGCACTATTTATTGCCCAGTCGCTATTGCGAGTCGGACTTACTGGGTGCGATGGCACGGCGCACCTTTGGTCATTTGCCGCGCGGTTTTAGTCGCATTGAGGCAATTTGTGATTGGATTAAAACTCATATCGCCTACGAAATTGGCTCAAGCCAAGCCACCACCACCGCAGGTGATGTGTTGCGCAACCGAGCGGGGGTATGCCGTGACTTTGCCCACTTGGGCATCGCCTTGTGTCGTGCTTTAAATATTCCGGCACGTTTTGTGTTTGGGCATGTGGAATTTGCCGATCCACCGCCTGATTTTCATGCGTTGTTTGAGGCCTATGTGGGAGGGCAGTGGATATTATTTGACCCAACCAAAATGGCACCGATTGATAAATTGGTACGGATTGGAACCGGTGTGGACGCTAAAGATGTGGCCTTTGCAACCTTATATGGTCAAGTGCAAATGGATTATATGACTCCATTGGTGTGCGACCATGTGCAGGGGCATGCCAACGCTGCGACCTCGCAATACACATCACTTGACTAGACCTTTTGTGGGCGCAGGAGTAACCTTTCGACCAATTCTGTTTTGGTTTTATAGTGATTTCTTCATGAATAGCGAATTGCTGACCCAACTGCTTCAAACGGCCTTTCCAGAGGCAGACATTGCCGTGACTGGCGAAGGCAGCAAATACGACCTGCGTATTGTTGATGCGCGGTTTGACGGCCTACGTCCAGTGGCCCGCCAGCAAGCGGTGTATGCCCCGCTCAACAGTTATATTGCCAGCGGCGAAATCCATGCGGTCACCATTCGCGCCCTCACCGCAGAAGAATGGCGCAAAGCCAGTCTGTTTGGAGGTTAATCCGTGGATAAATTTTTAATTCAGGGCGGCACACGCCTTGAGGGTGAGGTTCGGATTTCCGGTGCTAAAAACGCCGCTTTGCCGTTGTTGGCCGCGACGTTGTTGGCCAGCACCCCGATCACATTGACCAACGTGCCTGACCTCAAAGACGTCTCAACGTTAATCAAATTGATCAAAGGGATGGGCGTGACCGTCACCCGTGAAGGCGACCGTGTCACGGTGGACAACAGCACCTTAAACAGCAAGTTTGCGCCGTATGAGTTGGTCAAAACCATGCGTGCCTCGATCTTGGTCTTGGGGCCGCTATTGGCGCGTTATGGCGATGCCGTCGTCTCTTTGCCCGGTGGCTGTGCGATTGGCTCACGACCTGTCGATCAACACTTAAAAGCCCTCACCGCGATGGGAGCCGATATTCAAGTCGAAAACGGCTATGTCCATGCCAAAATGGACGGCCGTCTCAAAGGTGGCCGTTTGTTATTTGACATGGTCACCGTGGGTGGTACGGAAAACATTTTGATTGCCGCGACTTTGGCGGCGGGTACCACCATCATTGAAAACGCCGCCCGTGAGCCAGAAGTCACCGACTTGGCGCATATGCTGGTCAAGATGGGTGCAAAGATTGACGGTATTGGCACAGACACCCTAACCGTGCATGGAGTTGAATCTTTGCAGGGCTGCGAATACGCCGTCGTGGCTGACCGCATCGAAACCGGCTCATATTTGGCGGCTGCTGCTATGACTGGTGGGCGTGTACGGGCGACCCATACCGACGCCAGCTTGATGGAAGCCGTCTTGCTCAAATTTGAAGAAATGGGCGCTAAAGTCACCACCGGCTCTGATTGGATTGAGCTAGACATGGAAGGCCGCCGCCCCAAAGCGATTAACTTCCGCACCTTGCCGCATCCAGCGTTTCCAACCGACATGCAAGCGCAACTGATGACCGTCAACGTGATTGCCGAAGGCACCGGCACCATCATTGAAACCATCTTTGAAAACCGCTTTATGCACGTGCCAGAACTGTCACGGCTGGGTGCTAAAATTCAGGTTGATGGTCATACCGCGATTGTGACAGGCGTTGAAAAACTACAAGCCGCGCCGGTCATGGCCACCGACCTGCGTGCGTCTATGTCGCTAGTGATGGCGGCCTTGGTTGCTGAGGGCGAGACCTGTATTGAGCGCATCTATCATATTGATCGAGGCTATGAGCGGGTCGAAGAAAAACTAATCAAACTCGGTGCCAAGATTCGGCGGGTGTCTGCATGAGCGATGTGAATGATGTCAACGGCAACTTTGATCACGGCTTAACCTTGGCGTTGTCCAAAGGCCGGATCTTAAAAGAAACCTTGCCACTGCTCAAAAGTGCCGGCATTGAACTGCTAGAAGACCCCGATCAGTCTCGCAAGCTGATTTTTCCGACCAGCCATCCGTTGGTTCGGATCTTGATTTTGCGCGCCAGTGACGTCCCCACCTACGTTGAAAATGGCGCGGCTGACTTGGGCGTGGCTGGTAAAGATGTGTTGATGGAGCATGGTGCGCATAACGTCTATGAACCCTTAGACCTTAAAATCGCCAATTGCCGCCTGATGACTGCCGGTAAAGTGGGCATGGTCAAACCCGCAGGCCGCCTGAAAATCGCCACCAAATACGTCAACCTGACCCGTAAGTTTTATGCCAGTCGGGGTGAGCAAGTCGACGTCATCAAGCTGTATGGCTCAATGGAGCTGGCACCATTGGTCGGTTTGGGTGACTTAATTGTCGACGTGGTTGATACAGGCAATACTTTGCGCGCCAATGGTTTAGAGCCTTTGGAGGTAATTTGTCAGGTGTCTTCACGCTTGATCGTCAACAAAGCCAGCTATAAGCGTAAGCACGCGGTGTTGGGGCCGATCTTGCAACAGCTTGAAGCCGCTGTGGCAGCACGACAGGCTTAATGGTTTATCCGCTGTGGTGACGCTGTCAAACGGGAAGGCCATGTGCCTTCCTTTTTTATGCGGCTGTAGGCGTGCCACATTATTGATGTAAACGATGCTGGACATCGGGTGAACCCTCAGGCGTCACTCCCCTTTTTAGTCGCAAACGCGCTAAAATTCAGGCCGATTATTTGCTGATTTGGAAGTTTTGCCCATGCGCCGCTTGTCGACACAGGATGCTGATTTTCAGTCCACACTGAAAGCTCTGCTGGCCTTTGAAACGGTCAATGACCCCGACTTAATCCGCACCGTCGATCACATCATTGCTGACGTTCGGCAGCATGGAAACGCGCATGTGTTGGCACTGACGCAACAATTTGATCAGCATCCAGCGCAAACCTTTGCAGAGCTTGAGCTGTCACAAGCTGCATTAAAAGCTGCCTTTGATGCGCTAAACCCTGAGGTTCGGTCGGCGTTGCAATTGGCTGCCGACCGCATTCGGCATTTTCATCAAGCGCAAAAACAAGACGGCTGGCAATATACCGACGCATTGGGCAATGTTTTAGGTCAAAAAGTCACGCCATTAGATCGGGTCGGTATTTATGTGCCCGGTGGAAAAGCGTCGTATCCATCGTCTGTGCTGATGAACGCCATTCCTGCACAAGTCGCTGGTGTCAAAGAAATTATTATGGTCGTGCCTGCACCCAAAGGCGAACTTAACGCCTTGGTATTGGCTGCGGCATGGTTGGCCGGTGTGCATCGGGTCTTGACCATTGGTGGCGCACAAGCCGTCGCAGCCTTGGCCTATGGCACGGAAACTCTCGCGCCAGTCGATAAAATCACCGGACCGGGGAATCGTTTTGTGGCTGCGGCCAAGCGTGCTGTGTTTGGTCAAGTTGGCATTGACATGATTGCCGGTCCATCCGAAATTTTGGTGTATGCCGAAGGCGTAAACGATGCCGATTGGTTGGCAATGGACTTGCTGTCACAGGCCGAACATGACGAAGTCGCCCAGTCCATTTTCATCACCGCAGACCCGATCTTGCTGGAGCAAGTTGCCGAAGCGGTTGAGCGTCAATTGGCCGAGTTGCCCCGTGCCGACATTGCTCGCACCTCCATTGCCAACCGTGGTGCGTTGATTTTGGTCAACAACCGCGCTGAAGCCATGGACTTGATCAACCTCATTGCGCCAGAACATTTAGAGCTGTGCATGGACCAACCCGAAGCCGTCTTGGCCGACATTCGTCATGCAGGGGCAATCTTTATGGGGCGTTATACTCCAGAAGCCATCGGTGATTATTGCGCAGGTCCCAACCACGTCTTGCCCACGTCAGGGACGGCGCGGTTTTCCTCGCCATTAGGCGTCTATGACTTTCAAAAGCGCAGCAGCCTGATTCACTGCTCACCGTCGGGCAGTCGTTCGTTGGCTCACGCTGCCGATATTTTGGCGCAACAAGAAGGGCTAGATGCGCACGCGCGTTCGGCGCGTTTTCGTGCCAATGCGCCAGAAGGAAGCCAATCATGAGTGATCATCAACGTCTGTGGAGTCCAGCGGTTCGTGCCCTCGTGCCGTACACCCCTGGCGAACAGCCCAAGGTGAATAACCTGCTCAAGCTGAACACCAACGAAAGCCCCTTTGGGCCATCACCGTGTGTTAAAGCAGCCATTATTGCCGCTTTGGGCGAGTCGGGTGATGACCTGCGTTTGTACCCAGACCCCGATGCACTAGCGCTTAAACAAGCGATTGCCCAGCAGCAAGGTTTGCCGGTTGATCATGTCTTTTTGGGCAACGGCTCAGACGAAGTTCTCGCGCATATTTTTGTGGCGTTTTTTCGTCAAGCGCAGCCTTTACTGTACCCTGACATTAGCTACAGTTTTTATCCGGTCTATTGTCAGTTATTTGATATTAAAGATAAACATATCCCGTTGGCGGATGATTTTTCAATTCAGGTGGCGGACTATGCAGTGCCAAATGGTGGCGTCATTATTGCTAACCCCAATGCACCAACAGGAATACTGTTATCGCTTGATCAAGTCCGTCTACTGCTGACGCAATCGCCCGATTCTGTAGTGGTCATGGATGAAGCCTACATTGATTTTGGCGGTCAATCGGCCACAGCCTTAATCGCCGAATTTGACAACCTTGTGGTCTGTCAAACCACCTCAAAATCACGCGCCTTGGCCGGATTACGCATTGGTATGGCGTTTGCGCAGCCGCACTTGATTGAGGCGTTAGAGCGGGTTAAAAACAGCTTTAACTCTTACCCCATTGACCGAATGGCGATTGCAGGTGGTATCGCCTCGTTTGAAGATCAAGCTTATTTTGAACACACCTGCCAAACCTTGATCGCCAATCGTGAGCAATTGGTGGCGCAAATGACCGCGCAAGGGTTTGACATTTTACCCTCAGCCGCCAACTTTATTTTTGCGCGCCATCCACAACATGCAGCGGCGCAACTGGTGCAAGGTTTGCGTGATGACGGCATTATTGTGCGTCATTTTAACAAGCCTCGAATCAGTGAGTATTTGCGCATCACCATTGGCACGGCTGAACAAAACCAGCGTCTGGTTCACCGACTTGCACACCTGCTGGCCTGAGCAAAGCCACACGAGACCGATCAACGCTGCGCTGACCACACGGTGAGCGCAGCGTTTTTTACTGAGAGTGGGGCGGAGTGTTGGGCCACTGATTAACGCAGTCCAATATGGCCGAGATTTTATCTAAGCACTCCTGATACTCGCTATCGGCGTTTGAGGCAATGGTAATGCCACCACCGACCCACGCTTGCAACTGATTACCTGTACGTTGAATGGTGCGAATCAAAATATTAAATCGGCCTGTGCCATCGGCATTTAAGTAGCCCAAACTGCCGCAATACGCCCCACGCGGGCCGGCCTCAAGTTCGGCAATAATTTGCATGGCACGCACTTTAGGCGCACCGGTAATTGATCCACCGGGTAGGGCGTCCATCAGCAAACGCAACGGCGATTGATCCGGTTTTAACACCGCCCGAATTTCACTGACCAAATGATGAACCTGCGCAAAACTCTCGACTTCAAACAACGTGGGCACACGCACAGACCCCGTTTGAGCATGAACCGACAAATCATTGCGTAACAAATCCACAATCATCAGATTTTCGCTGCGGTCTTTATCAGAATCCATCAATTGCTGTTTAGATGCAGCATCTTGTGTGGGGTCGCTCAAACGCGGTGCAGTGCCTTTAATTGGACGGGTCACCACCACCCCCGCAGGCTCAAACGCAATAAATAACTCGGGTGAGCAACTCAAGATCTCAAGATCCCCGCAGGCCAAATACCCTGAAAATGGCGCACGAGTCAGGGTCATGAGGGGGGCTAACAAGGGGAGGGCAGCGCCTGACCATGTGGCATCAAAGGGCTGGGTCAAATTGACCTGATAACAGTCACCAGCTTTTAAATACTGCTGAATCTGTGCAAACGCATGGTCATATTGTGACCGTGTCCAACGGGCAACAAACGGCGACATCAAAGTGGATGGCGCGGGTAGCGTGGCATGCTGGACACACTGAATCAGTTGTTGTTGAGCCTGTTCATCCCACACCTCATCCGGTCCATATAAGCGCCAACCGTCGGTCTCAAGCCGAAAAAAACTATCGTACAGACCCAATGCAGCGCCACAGGTTTGCGCTTGATGAGCCACACTCACATGGTGTGATGCGGCCACATCGTAGCCCACAAACCCCATCAGACCACCTTTAAACCCATCAAGGCTGGGCAACATCCAATCAGCCGCGCTGTGCAATAAAGCATCTGCTGCTGCTGTCCAATCGGTTGAATTGCGCTCATATGTGGTCGGTTGACCTGTCACACGGTCACGGCAGTAGTGCGCAATGGTTGCTGTTGCTGTTTGTTGTATCCAGTGCTTGGGACAAAAGCCAACGACCTCATCTTGCTGATCAAATAACCACACCACGCCATGCAGTGACTGTAATGCGGTCAGCAATGTGTGACGATTTGTGATGAAAACTACATTTTGTCGGACAATGTGAACGCTCAATGTAGTCGCCTCCGTTGCAACAAAAGTGGAAATAAAATGGACTCAACGTTCATTATCCTTTGATTGTAAAAGATAAAAGAAGATGAAAACCATTGGTGTCAACAGGCGTCCGTTTGTCGGACATTTCACAAAAAGCCTAAAAATGACTTGCGGCAATGGCAGGGGCATTGTACTTTTGACCGTGCTGGACACGCTACAACAATCATTATGCATGGACGCTAGACCAAAGATTCGTCAGGCATGATGTTGGTAGCAGCAAAATAATACTGACTCTTAGGAGAGTGCAATGAAGCTGTTCCCCCAACTCGCTCTGGTATCCGCTATCGCCGTTTCTGGCAGTGCATTCGCCATGGAAGCGCTGAATGACGCAACCTTGAGCAACACCACCGGTCAAGATGGTATCACCATCTCGATCAAACCACCGGTCAAAAACTTTGACGCCAAAATCAACCCAACTACTGGTGTTGGTAGCAGCTATTTCACTGGTACTGGCGGTTTCGCTGGTGTGTTAGACGTAGCCAGTGTTCGTATCCATGACAAAGATGGTTACAACGGTACCAACCAAGCCGGTGCGATTGTTCTGGATGGTTTCTCTCTGGCTGGTAGCGCTCCAATCGTCGTAAAAATCGACGCTGACGGCGGTGCAGGCGGTGCAGCACCATTGTTGAACGTTAACGTTGCGTTGCCAAGCACTTTGGTTATCCGTACTGGTGACATTTCTGTTGCTGCATCGAACGGTATCGGTGCTGCCGGTGGTTCGATTGGTACCAAAGTTAAAGTTTTGGACAGCATGGACATCAAGCTGGGCTCATCCACTATGAACATCCAATTGGGTAACGAAACCCAAGGTGCGATGATCAAAATGGCTGGTACCATCACTGGTGGTCTG
>JBEANQ010000041.1:0-15783 GCA_041165345.1 Pseudomonadota bacterium | reverse complement strand
ATCTGGATAGTAAAATAATCCAAAATTCACATACAAGCCATTGGGTAAACTATATTTACATCCAAATGTTGCTGTTATTTTTTTTGATGCAGGTGATAGTGTAGATCCTGTATTACAGCCAACGGCATCACCATAGCCCGTGACAAACCATCGTTCGATGGAAGGTGGTAGAGAAAATGCGGTACTGAGGGTCAGTTGCCCATCTCCGAATGCTGGTTTTTCTCCGCCAAGGCTGTTGCCCAAATTGTTGCTGTACACCAGACTAAGCGCCCATGGATGCCAATCATTGTAGCCAAATGAGTAGGAGAAATCTGGGTTCCATGAGTTTTGTAAACTGGGCTGTAAATAGACTGTTTTGTTAATTGATAAAAACCAATATGACAGTGGTGTGTATTTGAGACCAAGTTGGAGGGTGCTGTTGGTGGCTGCCGCGCCTTGCGTTGCAGAGCCGAGTTGGCTGTTGGTACTGGGTGTGCTTTTGGTGAGCGGATAACCATAGGCCACACTTAAATTGAGGCCATGCAGTGCATTGAGCCATTCACTGTCATAGGGTTTGGCGTATAGCTCTTCAAAAGGCATTGAGAATGAGCTGCTCAGCCCTTGCCATGCCGCTTGCCAGTAGGCTGTATCGGGGTCGATGGGTGGGGTTAGTGTGTCGCTCTCAACAGCATGGCTTACTGTTGAGAGTAACAGGCTGGCAGACATCACAATCAGCCGGCAGGGTTCATTCATTCAATCTGCCAGATGTCCGTGGCGTATTCACGGATGCTGCGGTCAGACGAAAAATGACTCATACGGGCGATGTTATGAATACACGATTTAGCCCACGTCGCTGATTGTCCGTAATCGTGGGTAATACGTGAGTGCATGGCACGGTAGTCTTCAAAATCCACCAGATTATAAAACCGATCACTGCCATTGGTGAGCAGTTGGTGCAAACCCGCAAAGGTTTGGCGGTCGCTTGCAAAGCAGCCTGAGACTAAGGAGTCTAGCGTGCGTCGTAGCCCTGTAACCTGTTCACACAGGAGGTCTGGGCGGTAGCTGTTGTGTTGGCTCATCTGATTGATGTCGTGTGCTTCTAGACCAAAGACATAAAAATGGTCAGCACCTACGGCATCCCGAATTTCAATATTGGCACCATCTAAGGTGCCAATGGTCAATGCACCGTTCATGGCAAATTTCATATTGCCTGTGCCAGAGGCTTCCATGCCTGCGGTTGAAATTTGTTCTGATACGTCTGCTGCTGGAATCAGGTGTTCTGCGACAGATACGCGATAATCTGGCAAAAACACCACGCGCAGTTGATCTCGACAGCGTGGGTCTCGTCCGATTTTTGCCGCCACTGCGTTGATCAAATGAATAATTTGACGGGCAGTGTGGTAGCCGGGTGCGGCTTTGCCTGCAAACAGGTGGGTACGCGGTTGGGCAAGGGTTTCGCCGTCTTCGGTGATGCGCAAATACAAGTCAATCACATGCAGAATATTCAGCAGTTGTCGTTTGTATTCGTGAATCCGTTTGCATTGCACGTCAAAAATAGATTTAGGGTCTAGGCTGATGCGGTATTGATCATAGAGACGGTTGGTCAGCCGCTGTTTATTGAGCAATTTGATCCGCATGATGTCGGCTTGTAACCCTGCATCATTGGCAAACGCGTCTAGCGCATGTACCCGTTGGTAGTCGGTGACCCATGACGGTCCGACACGATCATGCAGCAGTTGTGCTAACGCAGGGTTGGCTTGATGCACCCAGCGTCGAATGGTGACGCCATTGGTTTTGTTATTAAATCGGGTGGGGTATAGCGCAGCAAAGTCGGGGACCAGTTGTTGCCGAACCAGTTCGCTATGCAGTGCTGCCACACCGTTAACCGAGTGACTACCCACAATGGCAAGGTGAGCCATGCGGACTTGTGGGTCTGAGTCGGTACTAACAATTCGCATCTTGGTTTGACGAGCCGGTTCGTTGGGCCAATGAGCGGCTACCTCTAGCAAGAAACGGCGGTCAATTTCTTCAATCAGTTGGGCATGGCGCGGTAAGACATGCCGTATGAGTCCCATGGACCAGCATTCAAGGGCTTCAGGAAGTAGCGTGTGGTTGGTATAGGCACAGGTTCGTTGCACAATGTCCCATGCGTGTTCCCACGGTAGATCATGTTCATCTACCAACATGCGCATGAGTTCGACCACGGCCAGTGCAGGATGGGTGTCATTGAGTTGAATGGCGACCCGATCTGGTAGTTTGCACAGGTCTGATTCTTCGTCTAAGAAGGTGATCATGATGTCGCGTAGGGTGCAGGCGACCAAAAAATATTCTTGCACTAGACGCAGTTCGCGTCCGGCATCAAATGCATCTGATGGATACAAGACTTTGCTGATATTTTCTGAGGCAATTTTGGCTTCAACAGCACGCAGATAGTCGCCACTATTGAAAATTTTCATGTCAAAGGCGTCAGACGCTTGTGCCGCGTATAAGCGTAGCGGGTTGACAGTTTGGCCGCCATATCCGGCAATTGGCAGGTCAAATGGGACGCCAATCAGCACTTGCCAATCCAGCCACATCGGGCTGTAGTGGCCGTTAAAGTCTTCGGTGGCTTCAACATGGCCATACAGGGGGATGACATGTTTGGTTCGGCGTTCAATCAGCCATGGCGATTGTTCGGGGTGCCAGTTGTCGGGGTGTTCGACTTGCTCACCGTTATTAATCTCTTGGCGAAACAGGCCGTATTCGTAGCGAATGCCACAACCTATACCCGCCATGTTTTGGGTGGCCATGGAGTCAATAAAACAGGCGGCTAGCCGCCCCAAACCACCATTGCCAAGGGCTGCATCGGGTTCAAGCTGTACCAAGTCGTCGAGGTCAAAGCCGAGCTGAGCCACGGCTGTGCGGGCTTCAGCCAGTAGGCCAAGGGCATGCAGGTTGTTGAGCAGCGATTGACCAATCAAAAATTCCATTGATAGGTAATAGATGCGTTTTGGACGCTGGTGTTGTTGGGTTTGTTGGCTGTGAATCAGGCCATCAATGAGCGGCGCTCGCACCGCCAGAGAGAGGGCATGAAGCACATCTGATCCGGTGGCTTGTTTGGGCAGAAGCCCCAAACGGTCGCGCAGTTGTTGAAGAATTCCATCGGCCAAGGACGGAGCGGACTGGCTGGTAAATGCCGTGGCCTTTTGAGGCTCTGACATGGGCGTCTTCCTAGTGAGCTGTTTTGTGTCTTGCTGTTTTGTATCCTTTCATGTTTGAGTATAAGCCTGTCTGGGCTGCTGTCAACGGACGAAGTCAGCAGATTCTACAGTGAAAAATTCGTGGCAAAGAGAATGACCACAGCGCGTAAAACTGTTAAAACAAGCACACAGGGACAAGGACCGTATATCAATAATGACTTCGACCACTGTATCGAGCCGCTCTGAGACGGCAAGCCCAACAATTCCGTTGGCGTATGTGGGATCGGCCACGCGTGGCCGTGATTTACGCATCGATTTTTTGCGCGGTTTTGCCATGATTATTATGGTAGTCGCGCACATTGAGGTGTTTTCTGTTTTTAACCTGTTCACATCTGAGCGCTTAGGATTAATTTCTGGGGCGGAAGGTTTTGTGTTGTTTTCAGGATTTGTGCTTGGGCAGGTGTATCGTCCACGAGTTCGAATTGATGGCTGGATCACTAGTATTTATCGATTGTGGTCACGGGCATGGAAGTTGTATGTGGTTGGGATGATGATTGTTATCCTCATTTGGGTATTATCATGCCTACCATGGATTAATGGGCATGAAGTGATGAGCTTCACAGATCGTGGAGCAGGTCATGTTTACCCATTATATCCAACTGGGGCGTTTGATTTAACAGATGCGCTGAATCGATTGTTTTTTATGCAAGCAGGGCCGCACCAAACCCAAGTGCTAAGCCTGTATGTGTTTCTGTTGATGTTGACGCCTGTGGCATTTGCTACATTTTATCGGCGCTGGCATTGGGCGTTTCTAGGCTGTAGTTGGTTGGTATATGGGGTATATCAATATACGCATTATCGATTAGTGAATACTCAAGCAGAATATGCTTTTCCATTGATGGCATGGCAAGTATTGTTTTTTAACGGAATGGCAGTGGGGTGGTTTCGGCATGAACTTTCAACATATGTACAAGGGATTTGGCGTACGATGGTGTTAGGGTTCTGTTTTACGGTCACCGCAGTGATGTTTTTTATTGCCCAGAATCATACCAATCCGTTCTTACCCAGCTGGGCACATGTGAGAATCTTACCTGCTGAGACGTTCAATTTTATTTATAACCACTATGCTGTTAAAGCTCAGTTGGGGCCAGTTCGGCTGTTGAATGATATTGGGTTGTACGTGACGCTGTATTGGTTGTTAACAGTGTGTTGGCGACCGCTATATCGCGCTTTAGGATGGTTTCTAATTCCTGTAGGACAAGCATCATTGTATGTGTTTATTGTGCATGTGTTTGTGGTTTTGCTTGCAGCGCAGTTGGTGGCCTTTAGCTTAACGCCGATTCATTGGGTCACAGGAACATTGATTCATGCGGGAGCCTTAATGTTTTTGTGGTGGATGACCACACGTAAGATACTGACCAATATTATTCCCAATTAAGCCGTGGGGTATAACGCGTTGGGGCTGGCAAAAAAAGCGCGTTATGCGCTTTTTTTGTGCCTATTCTATTTTGTGTTATGGTATTTTCTCTCAGCTGTACAGACCTGTTGCTCTTAATTTGAAGGCATTATGAATGCGTTCCCTCTCCGGTAGATTTGTGTTGCCATCTGGATTGATCATGGCCGATTTGCGTGATTTTGTGCCAATTGATGTCGCCACATGGTCATTACAGCAATCTTTACCATCTGAGTTAGCGAGTAGCGCCATGGTGCGCCAAACGGCGTTTTTGGCAGGGCGTTTTTGTGCCATGCAGGCACTGTATCGTTTGGGGCATGAGGAGTCGGGGTGTCTGCCGCGTTTGGCGGATCGGCGAGTCGCATGGCCTGCTGGTTATGTGGGGTCCATTAGCCATAGTGGGGATCAAGCCATTGCGCTGGTGGGCCACAGGTCACAATGGCAAAGTGTGGCGGTTGATGTGCAAACATGGATGTCAGATGATCAGGCAACACGTGTATCTGGTCGGGTGCTATTGCCCAGTGAGCAAGATTGGGTGGGTCAACAGCCCAAACCCACGCACGCTGCATGGGTCAGTCGGATTTTTTCAATTAAAGAAACGGTCTATAAATTGTTGTACCACGAGGCTTTACGCTATATGCCGTTTGATGCCGCAGAGGTCATTCAATGGGCGCCTACGCATGTGGTGGTGTGTTTAAGCAAAGATTGGAGTTCACGGTGGCGGCGTGGCGATTGTTTAACGGTCTACAGGGTTGATGACCCTGTGGCCGTCCTGACATGGGCGACATTGGCTCAACCTGTGCATGATGGGGGCAATGGCGCTGATGGGCTGTAGGATTTCATCCTGTCGCTATAGACGCCATGCTATGCTCGCACGACCCATAGCGTGAGTGTGAATTGTGGCCGACACCCAAACTTTTATTCCAAGCAAAGATGCATCGCTTGAGTCCTCGATTTTGACCTTAAGTCAACAATTAGAGACCTTAGGATTTCATATTGAAGAGCGTTCATGGCTCAATGATATTGAAGGCATCTGGTCGGTACACATTAGTGACCGTGACTGCAAGCGTCTGTTTAGTAATGGCAAAGGGGCTTCACAACTGGCGGCTCGTGCCAGTGCTTTGGGTGAATTTTTTGAGCGCCTCAGCACCAACTATTTTTGGACCCATTTTTATTTGGGCCAACGTTTGGCACAGGCACCCTTTGTGCATTATCCAAATGAGCAATGGTTTGCAGTAGACGGCGACACATGGCCGAAAGAACTGCTGACCAAAAAACTGCAAAAATTTTATAATCCTGATGGCGAAGTCAGTGCCACACAACTGGTCGATCTCAACTCTGGCAACGCCGCTCGGGGCATTTGCGCAATCCCGTACACGCGTTTGCGTGATGACAAAACGGTTTATTTTCCGGTTAATCTGATTGGCAACTTATACGTCAGCAATGGCATGTCGGCCGGCAACACACTGATGGAAGCCCGCACGCAGGCACTGTCTGAGATTTTTGAACGCGACATTAAATTCCGCATTATTCGTGACGGCATTTGTCTGCCTGATGTTCCAGAAGACGTGATTGCCCGTTATCCCCGCATTGCAGCGGGCATTGATGGTTTGCGTAAGGCTGGCTTTGGCATTTTGGTCAAAGATGCCTCGTTGGGTGGTCAGTTTCCGGTCATGTGTGTCACGTTACTCCACCCTGACAACCAAGGCGTATTTGCCAGTTTTGGCGCGCATCCTCGTTTTGAAGTGGCATTAGAGCGCTCACTGACCGAACTGTTGCAAGGCCGTGCTTTGGACAGTCTGACTGACTTTCCAGAACCTAGCTTTAATATGGATGAAGTGGTTGATCCATCCAACATTGAACTGCACTTTATTGATTCAACCGGTGTGGTGAGTTGGGACTTTTTCCGCAACACACCCGATGTGGCATTTGCCGACTGGAACTTTAGCCAAACCACCGAAGAAGACTATCTCTGGTGTGTGAATGCCATTCATGCGTTAGACAAAGACATCTATGTGGCAGATTTTCAACATTTAGGTGTCTATGCTTGCCGGATTATTGTGCCGAGCATGTCGGAAATTTATCCGATTGACGAGCTGCAATGGGAAAACAACAGTATTGGCAACCAAGTCCGTCCAGCCTTGTTGCGGGTGCAAGACCTGACCAAAGCCGAATGCAAACGCCTGCTCAGTACACTAGAAGACCTTGATCAACCGGATGAACTGGCCATTACCACTTTGATTGGCTTGGCAGCAGAACCCACCAGCCTGTGGAAAACCCTGCGCATGGGCGAGCTGAAAACACTGGTGGCGTTGGCCTGTGGAGATTTGGATGAAGCGCTGGTCGGTTGTGCATGGATTGCCCAATTTGGCCAATTGGATGCGGCGCGTTTGAAGGTTTATCGTTGCATTGCCACCATGATTCAGCTCGACAAAATGAAGCCATTCCAAGACAGCGTTGAGCTGTTATTTGGTTTAGAGACCGTGCAACAGGCACAAGCCTTGCTGGACCGAACTGAGCGTTTCTTTGGACTGGGTAACTTGGGCGCTGATATGCACGGCAGCCAAGTGCATGAACAGCTCTTAATCGCCTATGACAAGGTTTGGGCGGCTGCACGGGCTGTGTAATTGAACCTGACGCAGCAAAAATGCCATCCCCTGTCCGTGGACAGGGGGTGTGGCCGCGTGGTGATTATGTGGCCTCAGGAGGTTTAGCCAACTCGCCTGTACCCCCTAATGCGGCCATTTCTGCATCGACATAACTGCTAATCATGCGGCATAGACCGTTGACTAGGCCATCAAAACTGACCACATGACTGGGAAAACTTAACTGCCGAATCACAGTAAAAATACCGCCGTTAATACAAATGTAGCTCATGGTGGCAATGTCGGGCAGCCGTAAGTACTGTGGATTCATCATGACATAACGCATCACGATCTCGGTGAGGGCGCTTTCGACCTGTTGCGCGTAGCGTGCATATTCAAAATGACCAGCATAACGAATACATTTGAGATAACGCCCCTCATTTTTTTGTAGCAGATCACTAAACTGAATCAGCATCTTTCTGACCAAATCTTCTAACGACATCCGAACAAGCTCGTCGGTGCTGTCACGCAGCATCTTGAGCACCTCGTTGACAAAGTGCTGACTCATCGCATCATAAATATCTTCTTTATTGGTGAAATACTCATACAACGACCCTACGCCAATGCCTGCAATTTCAGCAATTTGCCGTGTTGTTGTGCCTTCAATTCCACTTTGAGCGACCGAAATAAAGCCCGCTTCAATGATGGTTTCTACGGTGACTTTTGCGCGTTTTTGCTGCGGTTTTCTGGCCATATCACACCCGAGTTGAATCCGAACGGAAGATCGGATTACTGTGGATTTATCAGGAAGTGTGATCAATTGCACAAAAGATCACCACCGTATTCAGATTGAGCGAAATGGTCATGTTCAAACGAAAACGTACACAGAAAGCGGCCGCCGTCGTGACAGGCGCTGGCAGTGGCATTGGTCGCGCTTTTTCCCTCGCGCTGGCTCAACGGGGCAGTCGGGTGGTCTGTGCCGATATTAACGTGGCGACGGCTGAAGAGACCGTCACGCTCATTCAGGCACAAGGCGGTCAAGCCATTGCATTGCGCTGTGATGTAACCCAATTGGCTGACGTCGAGCAGTTGGCCGATCAAGCCGAACACTGGTTGGGTGGGCCGGTTGATCTGGTGATTAATAATGCTGGCGTGGGTGCAGGTGGCCAGCGTGTCGGTGATGCCTCAATGGAAGACTGGCAATGGGTGCTGAACATCAACCTGTGGGGCGTGATTCATGGTTGCCATGTGTTTGCACCGCGTCTACGGGCGCAGGGTCGCGGCGGCATCATTAACGTGGCCTCTACCGCCAGCTTTGCGGCGGCTCCCTTGATGGGCGCATACAACGTCAGCAAGGCCGCCGTGTTGTCGCTGTCCGAGACACTGGCCGCTGAATTTGCAGGGACGGATGTGGCGGTGACTGCTTTATGTCCGACCATTGTTAAAACCAATATTTTTGCTGATGGGCGTATTGATGACGCCCATAGCAAGCTTCTGGATCGCCTGATCACGCTGACCGGTGTGTCGGCAGATGGGGTTGCTGTGACCACATTGAACGCACTGGATCGTGGTCAGTTGTATGTCATGCCGCAGTTGGATGCACGGATGATCTGGCGCATGAAACGTTTGATGCCTCGCTTGTATACCCGTGGCGCGGGTTTGCTGAGTCGTCTTGCCGCACCAGCGGTCTAGGCTTTCTTTTTTCAATGGCAGGTGACCACCCCTGCGCTGTCACTTCGGAGTTTGATCATGGCTTCTATCGATCTAGACAAAATGCTGCAAAAGGTTAAAAACACCCAATGGGCGTTGTCTGACATTGACTGGGATGCACCCGGTGCTGAGTTAATCACTGCAGAGCAATGGCCAAAGCTCAAAGACTTTATGGCCGATCTGATGTGGATTGAACACATTGGTGCGCGTGCGTTTTCGGCGATGTCGAAAAAAGCCCCCACCGAAACCCTCAAGCAAATGTATGCGCATTTTCATGCTGAAGAACAACGTCACGCCAATGCGGAAATGGCCTTGATGAAGCGTTGGGGCATGTTGCCAGAAGACGGCAGTATTCCTGAGCCAAACAAAAACCTACGCATCACCATCAAGTGGCTCGACACCTACGCCGACAAAATGCCGTTCTATGTGTTGGGTGCGGTCATCCCCATGCTGGAAATTGCACTCGACGGCGCGTTGTGTACCTTCTTGTTAGAAACCGTCAAAGACCCTGTTTGCCATCAAGCGTTTGACTTGATCAATGGCGACGAAGCCCGTCATTTGGGTGTGGGTTTTAGCGTGATGGAAGACCAAGGCTACAACAAAACCCTGATCCAACTGGCCGGTATGGCGGCGCGGATTACCGACCCACGCTTGATGCTGGGCATTGCAGCGTACTTCCCATTGCTCAACAAGATGCGTGACAACGTGGTCAAAATGGGGCTACCAGAAGAAAAGCTGTATGCCGCGATGGACAAGTTCCAAAAAATTGGTGGTCGTACCGCCGATGGCCGTCGTAACCCGTGGTTTCAGATTATTAGTATGCAAGCCAAGTGGGTGGTTGACCGTAAAAACAAGTTCTATCACACCCCTGTCGATGCGATGGTGCGTGCCACCGACAAACTGCCTCAGAGCGCGATGCCTGAAATGCCATCGTGGGTCAAAGAGTTGACCTATGAGCCAAGCGCGGTTCACTAAACGATTGATATCAAGCGTTTGATGTTGTTCTACACCTGATGATCACATGATGTGGTGATCAGGTGTTGATGCACCGGATTGTGCCTCAACGGATCAAGCCGCCTGACCCTGTTGGCTGATGTGCGAAGGCTCATCAGCCCTTGTCCTGATAGCACTTTTTGATGCGAGTTTGCCCATGAATACCCCAGTCATTGATGTTAACCCTACCACTGATGAGTCGGTCGACAGCCCCGTCAAAACCACCCGTAGCCGTCGCAAAACCGCCACAGCATCTCGTCCCATCACCACCGTCAACACGCTCATTGTGGGCGCTGGATTTGCCGGACTGGGCACAGCGATTCGCCTTAAACAAGCGGGCATGACCGACATGCTGATTTTAGAGCGCTCCGACCGTGTCGGCGGCACATGGCGTGATAACACCTACCCTGGTGCGGCGTGTGATATTCCGTCTAATTTGTACTCGTATTCGTTTGCTCAAAACCCCAATTGGTCGCGTAGTTTTTCGGGCAGTGCCGAGATTTTGGACTATATCCACCATCTAGTCAGCCACTTTGATTTGTCGTCTTTGCTGCGTTTTCAGCAAAATGTCACCGGAATGCAGTTTGATGTGACCGAAGGACTGTGGCATGTGCAAACCGCCAGCGGTGACGTTTATTACGCCCGCACAGTCATGATGGCCGGTGGCCCACTGTCAAACTTTAGCTTTCCTAAAATTGACGGCCTTGAACACTTCAAAGGCAAAAAAATCCACAGTGCGCAGTGGGATCATGACTACGACTTTAGCGGTAAGCGGGTTGCCGTCATTGGCACGGGCGCAAGTGCCGTGCAGATTATTCCCGAGCTGGTCAAAAAAGCCGAATTTGTCAAAGTGTTTCAACGGACGCCTGCATGGGTTGTGCCGCGTCCAGATTTTACCACCCCAGAATGGAACAAAACCCTGTTCCGTAAAGTCCCTGCGGCGCAAAGCGCACTGCGCAAAGCCTTATATTTGACCCATGAATCAATGGCGCTGGCGGTGATTTGGAACTCGCCACTGACCCTTGTGGCGCAACAACTGGCGCATAACCACTTAAAGCGTCAAGTCAAAGATGTCTGGATGCGTCGCCAACTTAAACCAGACTTCACTATTGGCTGTAAGCGGGTGTTGGTGTCGAATGAATACTATCCGGCGCTGCAACAATCCAACTGCAAGCTGATCACATGGCCGATTGTCAAAATGACCGAAAACGGCGTTCAGTCGATGGAAGGCATTGAGCATTTGGTCGATTGCGTGGTGTTTGCAACCGGTTTTGATGTCAATAAATCCGGTTCACCGCTGCCGATTACCGGTCTTGATGGTCGTCAGCTGGGTGAAGAGTGGTCGCGTGGAGCGCAAGCCTACAAGAGCATTAATGTGTCGGGTTATCCTAATTTGTTTTTCACGTTTGGCCCTAACTCAGGCCCAGGGCATAACTCAGCATTGGTCTACATGGAATCGCAGATTGATTATGCGGTCAAAGCCATTCAGACCATTTTAAAGAAAAACATCAAGGCATTGGATGTCAAAGCGGACGTACAAGCCCAGTACAACAAGGACATTCAACGCCGTCTGGCCAAAACCAACTGGAACTCTGGCTGCAAAAGTTGGTATCTGACCGCCGACGGTTTTAACGCCACCATGTATCCGGGTTTTGCCACTCAATATGCCAAGCAAATGCAAGACCTTGAGCTGTCGGATTATCAGCAAATTGCTTAACCTATTACGGTTAAGCGGTTGATCAATCGCAACAATACCTCGCCTTTGTGCGGGGTATTTTTTTGATCGGTCAGTTAGGGGGGTGACTGTTGTGGCTGTGCATCACGACTCAGTTGATCCTTGAGTTGACGTGCATCACTTCGGTCTATGTCACCACTGTTGATATGGTTGGGCAACTCGGCAAGTATTTGAGAGGCCAGCTTTCGCTTATTGGCAGGCGTGAGGGTTGGGTTGGGGGTTTGGTACTGTTCAATCATCTTATTAAAACGCAATAAATTGACCAAATGGTTTAGCTCTTGGTCTGGATTGGCATTGGTATGCGCAACCGATTGCAGCATGTTCCATTCCATGTCTGATACAAAGGCTGGACGGGTGCGAATGGTGCCCTCAATGGGCAAAATCACTACTTGATCTTCAATAATCTGTTGAGCCGCTTTTTGTTCTTGATTGATTTTTTGACTGACTTTTTGAATGTCGTCAGGATCTTGTGGAATGGCGACGGTGAGCGGTTGATCGTTGGTGTCAACGCGATGGGCCGGAGTCACAGGAGGCGTGACAGGCGTGGTCATCGGTTGCGCTGACTGAAGTGGTGTGGTGTCTGCTGGTTTTAATAACACCAGTGTCAGTACGATCAACACAGCAAGCAGTACGCCCGCAACGATTATCCAATGCTTCATTCCATTCCCTCATGTGTCGTCACGTGGCAGACAAAAAAGTTACCCAAAGCCTAGGCTTTGGGTAACGGTTGCAACATCAATACCCGTTAAATATTAATAACGAACGGGTGCCGGTGCTGTGGCAGTGAATTTAAAGATCTGTCCATCACCAGACATCAAAGAGGTCATAACGGCCGAAATGATACAGCCTTTGAGTTTTGGAAAGCTTGTGGTACCTGTAAACGTCAGGTTGCCGCTACCCAAAGCGGAGACAGGGCCATCAAAGTTTAATGGGAATGCAACGGGTTCTACAGTTTTACATTCGCCAACGGGGATACCCGCAACCGATGTGACCACGATGTCAGCATATGCAGTGCCACGGATTTTAAGCTGGCCTTTACCATCTAAGCTCACCATGCCAGTGATTGCCGACGTTGGGCGGACGGAAATCGCTGTGGTCGCTGGTAGCCCCACCACTTTAAGCGTCTGCTTAAAGTCAGGCACCGACATGTTGCCACTCATCAAGTTTCTGCTGATGTTGGTATCAACAAGCAGGGTTGATTCTGCTGGCAAAATGACATCTTGCTTCAGCTTCGCCAGACTCATGACGGCATCTAACTTCCAGTTTTTGAGCGACACAATAAAATCGCCATTGACTGGGTTTGAGGTTGATGTTGGTGCAGCTTTTAGGCTTGAACATGAGTTGTTGATTGCTTTACCAGTAAAGCGATCACCCAACCATGACAGTGCAGTGGTTGCACCTTGGAACTGAGTCACGATGTGTTCGCTTGGGAACAAATCATAGGTCACGCTGCCAAATTTAGAGCAATAGGCTTTTTTCAGGTCATAACTTTGTTCAACAGGAATAAACTCATCTGCGGCACCATGGTATTGGTACATGGGTACAGATGGCTTGGTGTTGCCAAGGTTTTGGCTGTCTAGAACCGCTTTGATCTGTGGGTTTTGAGCCAACAATTGATCTAAGGTTTTGTTGCCAGCGGTGTAGGTCGACAAGTTTTTGTTCATAAACTCAAACAAAGACTCAAAGACACACTGATTTTTTGCTGTTGCAATGGCGGTTTGACCCGCAGCGCTGGCCAAGGTATTTAACGGAATCTCAGTAGGATATTGCTCGGCCAAACCAACAATCCCTTGCAGCATGAAGCTTGAACCGTTATTACCATCTAAGTAACGTGCAGTGGTTAAAAATGCACCGGGCACCCCCCCTGCTGCGACACCAACCATATTTAGGTTTGGTGCGTAGGTCTTTTGCATTTCGGCCGCCCAAGCAGCCGATTGACCCCCTTGTGAATAACCCCAAACGGCTGACTGTGCAGTCGCAGCTAAACCAACGGATGGAATTTGTTTGGCGGCAGTAATGATATCAAGCACGGCGTGACCTTGTGACTGACCGGCCAAGTAGGTAGGTGAATTACCCGTGGTATAGCCTGCGTAATCGCTGACCACAACGGCATAACCTTGTTTTAACGCTGCCAAAATGTTGGCGTTTTCGTAGTCAGTGCCTTGCTGCATTTGCAACGATGGCGCGCAGCGTTGGTTTAAACCATGCGTACCAACCGCGTAAGAAATAATCGGACGATCACCTGTGCCAGCCCATGCAGTGGTCGGAACCAATACCGTACCGGTGACCAGATTGGCTGCGCCTTTTGCATCTTTAGAACGATACATCACGTTCCATGCTTTGAGGGCGGGCGAGTCTGTGCCCAAAGCAACGGTTGCATCACGATAAGAAACCAAATCACCATTTGCACCGCTATTGACGGTGGTCATTGGGGTGTAAAAACCAATCCCTGCCTGACCGACTACCGCTGCGGTCGCAGCTTGGCCCGTCACAACGGCCATACTGGCCAGCAGGATTGATTTGCTAATTGTGAAAAAACGAGGCAAAGAATGTGCCATTGTTGTTTTGCTCCTAGGTTCCATCACGGAAAACTGAATGAAATTTATGATAGCTATTTCCGATTGACCGCCGCAAGTCTATGTAAGACAAGGATATTATGTGTTGTGCATCACATATTTTAATGAAATTAAATTCACTTTTGAATGATTTGATCGGAAAGATCATTCAAATCAATACCCTTGTACATGCTCACGATGGGTTTGTGATCTGTTCCATGAGGGTGATCTGTCGCTTGATTGAGTTGTTCTACATCACATTAACGGCCTTGCTGACACATCAAAAGGTCAATGGCTGACAGAGACTGTCTGTTTATATCCCTAAGTGGAGTTGATGTCGCGATGATTTTTGTGGATTGCGTCACATCTTTAGAGTAGATGAGCATGGCGTTATCAAGCCAATCGGGGGAGTGATCGGTGTGTTGATGGGGTCTTTAATCTAAAAAAACGATCAATCAACATTCAGTAAGATCAATGGTTCATTATTGGGTGTGGTGTAGTTGCAATACTTCATTTAAAAACGATACACCAACGTAGTGCGTTGATCAGCATGCTTGTTCACGAGAGCAAACGCCCATTCAGGGATTGTACAACCACAGATGATCCGGCAGGCTGCACAGGTTCTCCTTTTGATACGGTCAAGGATCTGTGCCATGAATACATCTTTAGGTCGCCCCCGTTTACGCCTTGGCTGGCAACCCGAATGGTATGCAAACCAACCATCAAGCCATCACGGCCCGCGGATTGCGCTGATTCACGGCTTGATGGCAGGGAAACATATGCAACGTCATTTGCTGTGGCAAGTGCGTGAATGGGGCTATGCCGACAGCAGTTTATTTGCCAATCATGCACGAGCGCAGACGATAGCCGATCATCTTGAGGTCGCCGCGCAACAGGGTCGGCCCATTGTGCTGATGGGGTATTCGCAAGGCGGGTTTTTGGCCGTTAAGGTCGCACGTTTGTTGGCGACGCGTGGTGTGACGGTACAATTGTTGGTCACGATTGCAGCAGGTGGTCTGGGGCGCATTTACCCCGCACAATGGGGTGCTGACCCCCGAACCATACCGGCCAATGTACAACGTGTGCTGAACATCTTTAGTGCTGCTGACCGTCTTGGTGGTGACCTGCAATGGCGTGCTAATTTTGCGCAGTCTACGCACGGGCATACGCAGATTGACAATATTGGTTTTGCCGCTAAAGAGGCTGTCGATCATTTAAGCATTGCACGTTGTGGCCCTGCTGAACGGGTGCATCCCGCCGTGAAGGTGCGTTTTTTGGATCGTTTGGCGCTAGAGTTAGCGGCTTTATAACGTACATTACGCGGAGGGTGGACATGGGGTCGGTCGTTAAATGATATAGACCAACAAGTGAGCAAGGCGACAGAGGGTGTCGCCTTCAATCATTCGACTGATTTTAAATGAAGCATCTTTACATATAATCGGTTTTGAAAATAACCAAACAAACCTAGGAACTGATATGGAGCAACTCACTGATCTAAAGGCGATTCTACACAGTAAGCGGGCAAACTTGTATTACCTTGAACACTGCCGCGTGATGCAAAAAGATGGCCGTGTGCTGTATTTAACCGAAGCCA
>JBEANQ010000040.1:0-15788 GCA_041165345.1 Pseudomonadota bacterium | reverse complement strand
CCGACACTGACGCAAACATCGCCGCAGCAATTGAAAAATCGCCTTGCGCCAAGTCTTCAAGCGCCAGCATTTGCGTCACGAGGGTTTGCTCGGTGGCCATCCCACCAAAGGCTTCTGGCACGGCGTAATACATCAGCCCTAACTCGTCGGCCTGATCCAAAATCTCTTGCGGTACAGCATGGTTGTGGTCGGCATCATGTGCGGCCGGACGAATCACTTCACGGGCAAAGCGGGACAGGTTATCCCGAACCATTTGCTGTTCTTCGGTCAAGGACAGGTCAAACACGCCTGCTTTTTGGGTTTGGCTTAAACGGGTTTTTTGTCCACCTTTAGGCGCAGGGGCAAAGCCACGGGCGGTGGTGGTGGCCATTTGGAATCCGGTTTTAGACCCTTGATACAACACCTTTTCGATGGTATCGCGTAGGTTTAAACGGTCGGGTAAGTCACTTGATGCAAAGCGGGTCAGCATGGCAAGGCCAAAGCCCTGCACTTTGCCGATGGTTTTAATATCCACGTGCCTGTCTCCTTGATGCTCAGTATTCACGACGTTTGCGAGCAGTGTGCGGTGTACCCATCAGTGCGATGTGAACGGGTCTGTTTTGATCCTGTCACCAATTGCAGCCTTGCAACATTGCCCAGATGACGACGAGTGGGCGGTTTTTTTGTCAGTAGGGTCAATCCAGCGTTGATCTTGAACGCCTGCTGACTGTCGATCTAGCGCCTTCCGACCAATCACCGTGCGGCTACGTTTGACCCACACAGCAGGGGTTGCTGTGGTAGTGGGGCAGCGTAGGTCTAAAGACTTCCCCTAATATGAGTTATGGGAAGTCATGACTATCTAATAATACTAATATGTACATACATACTGTATGTATTATATGATCACTACGACTGAGACGCTCAACACCCGTGAGATCACACCCCATGACCAACATCAGCACAGAACTAGAAGCCTTACCGCATTGGCCTCAATTAAACGCCTATGAACGCGCCTTGGCCTGTTGCCAACTGCTGTCAGGCTTAGGCCAGCCCATTCCCGGTTGGATGCAAATTCGGCAATGGATCGGCAAGGGCAGTGCCAATGATATTCACCGCGCCAAACAAGATTTTTTGACCACTCGCCAAACGGCGTTACCGGCGGCATTCAACACAGAGGGTTTACCACCAGCATTAAGTGGCTCGATTCACGATTGGTGGCAGCAATTGCGCTTGGCTGCCGCTGATGAATACCAACAACACACCATTGACTGGCAAGCACGGCTAGACCATGCCCAACAACAGGTTGAACAATATCAACAGGCACGGCGTGTCGTGGAAGAAGACAATCAACGGCTGCGTGAGCAGGTTGCGCAATTGCAAGACCGCATCAGCCGTCAAATGGAAGACTTACGTGTCGCACAAGATTTAGCCTTGCGGGCGGAGGCGCTGCAACACGGGGCGCAGATACGCATGGAGGAGATGGATCAGGGTTATGCGACGCAGTTTAAGCACATGACCGACACTCTCACCGCCGAGCGCATGGCCAGCCAGCAGCAATGGCAAACCCAATTGGCGGCTGAATGTGCGCGTATTGAAGGGCTACAACAGTTTGCAACCGAGCAAATTGAACACACCCGCCAAGACCATGTGCAACGTCAGCAACAATGGACCGATCAGCAGGCGGCGTATCAGGCGCTATTGGTGGCACAAGCACAACAACAGCACACCTTTGAACGTCAATTGCTGGCACGCCTCACACCGCCACCCGTCAAACCCACACCAGTACGGCGGCGGCGTTCGGGTTGCACATCGACTGCCAAAGCCGCTGCGTGGTATGACACAGGCTCACAAGACTCATGCTGATAAAATGACCCTTGAGATCATTGCGCCAAAAAGCCATTGCCTGTCGTGGACTAATTTGACAATATCGCTTGTCAAATTAATCCACGTCGGCCACCGTGCCACCCAAACCCGAGGAGAAACACAACAATGGGACACATGACCCAAACGTTTGGCGCAGCCAGTGTGGCGCTCGACGCACCCGTGATTATTGTGGGTGCAGGTTTTAGCGGCATGGCCATGGCCATCGAACTGCAAAAACGCGGCATTGATTTTTTAATCGTTGAAAAAGGCGCAGACGTCGGCGGCACATGGCGCGACAATGTGTATCCAGGTGCCGCCTGTGACGTGCCATCACACCTGTATTGCTATTCATATGAGCCATACCGGTGGACACGGTCGTTTGCAGCACAGCCAGAAATTTTAACCTACATGCAAGGCGTAGCAAAAAAACACGAGATTTATCAACATATCCGTTTTGGATGTGAAGTCACCGCGTCTCATTTTGATGATACAACCGCCACATGGCAGATTGACTGCGCCGATGGTCGGTCGTTCCGTTGTCGGGTGGCGATTTCGGCGCGTGGCGCATTGCATATTCCGGCGTTTCCCAACATTGACGGGCTTGACCGCTTTGAGGGCATCAAAATGCACTCGGCGCAATGGGATCACTCGGTTGATCTGACCGGCAAAAAAATTGCCGTGATTGGCACGGGTGCAAGTGCGATCCAAATCATTCCAGAAATGGCCAAAGTCGCCAGCACGCTCACCGTGTTTCAGCGCACGCCCGCATGGGTGCTGCCCAAGCCTGATCATGCGTATCATGATGCAACCAAAGATAAATACGAGCACAGCCCTGTCTCACGCTGGCTCTACCGCAACAAGCTGTATTGGACTTTAGAGTTTAATGCCACGGGGTTTTTGATTGACCCACGCATGATGAAATTTGGTGAAAAATTAGCGTATAAAAATTTGGCAAAAGTTGAAAACGAAGCCACGCGTCAGGCGCTCACGCCCAGCTATACCTTGGGCTGCAAACGTGTGCTGATGTCCAACCATTATTACAAAGCCTTTAATCAACCGCATGTGCAGTTGATCAATGGGGCGGTCGAATCAGTCAGTGCGCATCAGGTGCGTGCCAATGGTCAAGACACCGACGTTGACGTGATTATTTTTTGCACCGGTTTTGATGTCACCAACCAAGCCGAGCATTTCTCGATTCATGGCAAAAATGGCGTCGACTTGCTTGATCATTGGCAAGGCGGCATGAAAGCCTATTTGGGTACGGTCAGCCATCATTTTCCCAATGCGTTCTTTTTGTTGGGACCCAATACGGGGCTGGGGCATAACTCGATTATTTTTATGATCGAATCACAAGCCCGCTACATTGCCCAAGCACTCGACTATATGAAGCAGCAGCAACTGACCACCCTTGAGATCAGCCACGCCGCCGAAGCCTCGTTTGTCGAGGAGATGCGCCACAGAACCAAAGGTTCGGTGTGGGCTGATGGTGGTTGTTCGAGTTGGTATTTAGACAAAAATGGCAATAACACCACGTTGTGGCCGAGCTTTACCTTTAATTATTGGCTCAAAACACGGCTGTTTGACCCCACGGTGTATATGGGCAATGGACAGCCGATTCAGTCGGGCAGCAGTCTGATCAAGCGGCTGTTAAAACGCGCCTAATCTTGCGGGCGATGATCGATCGAAACACGCTGGGTCAAAAAACAGTCTTCGGGCTGTTTTTTGCGTTATAGGCTTAGTTGGCGTAATTCGCGAATCGGTCGTGCATGTTGCCAGCGCGATGCAAACAGCTCGGCCTGTTGCTGCGCGCTGGGCAGGTCGTCTAGACACAGCCAACCAGACCATTGACGCGGATTGGGGTCGATCAACAGGCGATGCCGTGCATCAATGATCATCATACGGTCGTGGGTGGCGTCGTCGTCGCTTACTTGCCGAATGTCGATTTGGCTGGGTATACGGCGATGTAATTGCAATAGGGCATGGGCATTGCATGACAGGCGTTCGGCACTGGTGATTAAAATTTGGACACGGGTATAGCGACTCGACCGCGCAAAAACGGACACCGCCAAGGCCAAATCGGCACGATCAAGGCGAGCAGGCTCAAGGTCTGGCGTCATGAGATACAGGTCACGCTGCGCATTTTGAATTAAACCCAAGGCTGCAATATGCAGAGCATCAAGGCCAACACAGGCATGGCGTGGTGGTAACGTGGATGAGGTCATGGGCAACGGCCGATCTATCTGGTGTTGCTATTATGGGTCAACACGGCTGACCAACACGAGCGCTTAAAACAAAACACCTTGCACCCATCGGAGGTTGCTGTCGCATGTCCATGATGGGCGCAGGGGGTTGAGGGAGCGTTTGATTTGGGTGATTGTTAGGGTTGCTGGATCAATGACTTATGTGTCGTCGCCATCTTCTGGCAAATCCCACAGCAATAGGCCGTTTTGATGCAGCTCTGTGAGCCAGTCAATCGGCAGTTGTGCCAGTTGGTCGGCGCTTAGCCAAACCCCATCAGCCAAGGATTGCATCAGCGCTTCTGCACCTGAGGGAATGTCTAAGGCTTCGCCGTTTGCCCAAAACCGCGTACCGGCGTCATCCTGCACATATAACAAACGCGACGTTGGCTCTAGGCGCGCTTGTACACCGTCTAACGCCAGCCACTCAGTCAAGATGTCGCCATCTTCGTCATGCTCTTGCAGACTGTCTGGATATTTGGGTTCAGACAGCAAGCCGATGGTGGCGGCTTCAAACGCTTCAGGGTCATTTAAAAGCGCATACAGGCGTTCACGCAGGGCGGCGAGGTCGTCTGCTGACACTTGACCTGCGGCCGAAATACTCCGAACCGGACGATCATTGATGGGCAGTTGTAGGTTGCCATCATTGAGCAAATGATCGGTTAGACGGTCAAGCAAGCCGCTGGTGGAGGGCATCCGAAAGCCAAACGATGCGGTAATGCAATGGTCTTGCGCCACACCGTAATGCGACAAACTGGGCGGCACATACAGCAAGTCACCGGCAGCCAAGACCTCATCAAACACAATATCGCCCATATCAGACAGCAGGCGTAGCGGTTGCTTGGGCACAAAGTCGGCATCTGCGCCAAACGACTGGCCTAATTGCCAACGGCGATGACCCAGTGTTTGCACCAAAAACACGTCGTATTGATCAAAATGCTGCCCAACCGATCCACCCCTCGGTGCATACGACATCATGATGTCATCACGTCGCCATTGGGGCAAAAAGTCAAACGCCCGCCACCATTCGGCCACATCGACCGACCAATGATCGACCGCTTGCACCAACAGCGTCCAATTGAGCGGCAGGCGTTTAAAGTCTTTGTCGGTCAACGGCGAGTGTTTAAGCTGCCATTGGTCGGCATCTTTGCCTTGCTGCGAGAGCAGTCGAGCGGTCACGCCGTCTGTGGTGGCGAGCTGTTGTAGGTCATCAGGGTCAATAAATCCCACCACGTTGGGCATGGCATTGCGCACCAACAGCGGTTTTTTTTGCCAATAGTCACGCAAAAATTCGTTGGCACTCAGGCCACCCAAGACGGCAAGGGGTTGATCATTCACATCGTGCATCGTGTGTTTTTCCGTTCGTGCTGACGATTACGGGTGTGACATCCGGCGATTGCCGTCATCTACACCGCTCAATCAAAGCGGTGATTATCGCACCTGCGGGGGTCTACACCCTATCCTTTCATAACTGGTTTTTGTGTGCAGATGCAGGCATATACCCGTGTGATCAGCCATGCCACCAGCGCACCGAGCGTGGCCAGCGTCATGTCTTTGTGCGCATCCCAGACATCACCTTGTTGGCCGTTATAGCTTTCGGCGTCTTCAGGTGACAGACCAATGGCAATCCACCATTCAATAAATTCATAAAAGACGCTAGAGGCCATCACAAACTGAATCACCAACAGCGCCAAGCGGCCACGGCCAACCGTGGGCAGCCATGCCGCAAACACATCCACCATGATCCGGTACAGCAGCAAACCATAGCCAAAATGAACCAGCCGATCATACATATTGCGTGACCAGCTAAATGTGGCATTGAGGTCAAGGTTCAATAACGCTTTAAACCAGTCGTTATAGGGTACATATGAATATAAATAATGCGCACCCAACACATGAATCAGCAAAAAACCAACGGTCAGCAGATAGCCTGTGACACTGACCACACCAATCGACACCAACCCCAGCACAATCATCACGCCAATCACCGTACCCGCTTGGTGCATGAGGTAAGCCGCAGGGTCGAGCGGATAAATAGAGGCAATGGCACAGGCCAGCGCGAGCACGGCCAGCCCGATGAGGTGCGGTCGCCCAATGCCAGCATACGGGCGGGCAGGGCGTGTGGTGTTGCCCAAAGACACAGATGACATCAGCGATAAGACTCTGTTGCGAGAAGTCGTAGCATAAAAAAAGCCGGCTCAATGTGAACCGGCTTTTTTGTATCTTCGCAGATTAACCCAAATCAGCCAGATGCTTGGCCAGATCACGCGCTTGAGCAGCGGCGTTGCCGGTGTAGCTGGCTGGGGTCAGTTGCGCCAACAGACGACGACCCAGTTCTGGGACAGCGGTCAGCTCTGGGCCGTCAATAAAGTCCAGCATCATTTGACGGGTCATGGCTTGGCCACGGGTCAGTTTTTTCAGTTTTTCGTACGGTTGTTCGACGTTATAACGGCGCATGACGGTTTGGATGGGTTCGGCCAACACCTCTTGTGCGTTATCGAGATCGGCCAGCAGGCGGTCGGCATTCAGCTCTAATTTACCAATCCCTTTTAAGCAGGCTTCATAGGCAATCAGGCTTTGTGCCAGACCCACGCCCATGTTGCGCAATACGGTGGAGTCGGTCAGGTCACGCTGCCAGCGCGAGACGGGGAGTTTTTCGCCCAAGTGTGCCAAAACAGCATTGGCAATGCCCAAGTTGCCTTCGGAGTTTTCAAAGTCAATCGGGTTGACTTTATGTGGCATGGTTGAAGAACCCACTTCGCCGTCTTTGAGACGTTGTTTGAAATAACCCAGCGAGATATAGCCCCACACGTCGCGGTTAAAGTCGATCAGAATGGTATTGAAGCGTTTGATGGCGTCAAACATTTCTGCAATGTAGTCATGCGGTTCGATTTGGGTGGTGTAGGGGTTAAAGTCAAGCCCTAATGACTCAACAAACTTTTTGGCATGGGCTGCCCAGTCAATCGCAGGGTAGGCCGACAGGTGGGCGTTATAGTTGCCGACGGCACCATTGATTTTGCCCAGTAGTTCGACCTGTTCGGTTTGCTTAATCTGACGGGCTAAACGATACGCCACGTTGGCCATTTCTTTGCCCAAGGTGGTTGGGCTGGCGGTCTGACCATGCGTGCGTGACAGCATGGGCTGGTCGGCGTGGGTCAGTGCCAAAGCGGCAATGGCGTCGCGCAATTGGCGCATGTTGTCGAGCAAAATCGCACGGCCATTTTTGAGCATCAGGGCGTGCGACAGGTTGTTGATGTCTTCACTGGTGCAGGCAAAGTGAATGAACTCACCCGCATCTTTGAGCGCATCAATATGGGCGATTTTTTCTTTTAAGAAATACTCTACCGCTTTGACGTCATGGTTAGTGGTGCGCTCAATCGTTTTGATCCGTTCAGCATCGGCTTCCGAGAAGTCGCTGATGATCAGGTCGAGTGCTGCATTGGTTGCCACATCAAATGGGGCGATTTCGGTAATTTCTGGATGATCAGCCAGCGATTGCAACCAACGGACTTCCACCTGAACGCGGGCAGAAATCAGGCCAAATTCGGACAAATAGGGACGCAGGGCGTCGCATTTGCTGGCATAACGGCCATCGAGTGGCGACAACGCAGTCAGGGTATTCATCAAGTCAAAACCTTCACAAGGAGCAAAAAAATATGGAATCAGTCCACACCAAATCAACACACATGGCTCTGACAGGCACAGCCATGTTTACCACGTCTCACAGAACATCTAGCGATTGCGATAATGCCGCATCGCCAGTTCACGCAAATGCACGAGCGTTTTGCGTCGTCCAAACATCAAAATCCAATGCCGTCCACCGTGTTGCCGCCACAGATGCGCCGCTTGAATGCCTGCCAATAAACACGCCCGTATGGCATCAACGGTGGGTTTGTCGGTCAGCAGGGCTTCGGCACCCTGCACTTGAATCCGTTGTGACAACGCCCCCGCTGTGTCGGCATACAGATCGGCCAAGCCTGCCAATAACGCCGGATGAGTCGCGTTGGCATCAAAAAAAGCCAGCCGTTGGCGTAACACCGGCACGCGTTTCGTCAGTACCGCAAGCAACGGGGGTTTGCCATACAGTTTTCGCTCTAAGGCCAACAATGCATACACATAGCGCACCGTGTGATGATGCCGCCATGGTGTCGGGGCAGGCGTGCTGCTAAAAGGCTCGGTTAAGCAGCGCTCCAGCGTTCTTAACCCCAACTGTGTCCCCACAGGGTAGTGATAGCGGGTGCGCACCTGTGGGTCATCCGACAACAGCCCTTTGATGAGGGCATCTACTGCGGCAGGGTGCAGCGCCAGTACGGTTGAACCTTGCGTGGCCAGCAGATGAACCAGTTGTGCTGCCGCATAGACCATCGACAAGGCCACCACTTGCGCTTGCTCGTGGCTTAGGGCGTCAACGTCCGCCAGCGGTGGCAGGGTCATTTAGGTGTTAGCCAACAGTGGCGTGGGGGCATCTGTCTGACGAATCACCCCACCGCCTAAGCACACCTCATGCTGATAAAACACCACGGACTGCCCCGTTGTAACAGCACGCTGCGGCTGGTCAAACACCACACGCACCGCACCGGTCAGTGTGTCATCGGCATACACGACACAGGTCTGATCGGGCTGGCGATAACGGGTTTTGGCTGTACAACGCAAGCCTTCAGCCGGTACCGGCGACACGCCCGCCACCCAGTCAATGGCCTCGCTCCACAGGGTTTGGCTTTGCATCATGGGGTGGTCATGGCCTTGTCCCACCACCAAACGATTGTGTGACATGTCTTTGGCCAGCACAAACCACGCACCTTCGGCTTGGTCTTTGAGTCCACCAATGCCAATGCCGCCACGCTGGCCGATGGTGTAGTACATCAGGCCATCATGTTGACCAATCACGGTGCCTTGGTCAGTCACAATGTCGCCTTTTTGCGCGGGCAAATATTGCTGCAAAAAGTCTTTAAAGCGACGCTCGCCAATAAAACAAATACCGGTCGAATCTTTTTTGCTGGCAGTGGATAGGCCCAATGCTTCGGCTTTTTCGCGGACGCGTGGTTTTTCAAGTTCACCGACCGGAAACAAGGTGCGGGCAATCTCACGACCATGAACCGCGTGCAAAAAATAGGTCTGATCTTTGTTGCCATCTAGACCCCGTAGCAACGGTGCAACGGTCTCACCCAGCGCATTGGTGACCGCATCTCCGCGACGGGCATAGTGACCGGTGGCAATAAAGTCTGCGCCTAGCGTTAAGGCATGATCTAAAAACGCCCGAAACTTGATTTCTTTGTTGCACAAAATATCGGGATTGGGGGTTCGGCCAGCTCGGTATTCTTTTAAAAAATGCTCAAATACCCGATCCCAATATTCCATCGAAAAATTGGCCGTACGCAGCACAATGCCCAAGGTGTCACACACCGCCTGTGCATCAGCAAGGTCACGCATGGCGGTACAGTATTCGGTGCCGTCGTCGTCTTCCCAGTTCTTCATGAACAGACCTTCGACACGGTAGCCTTGCTCCAACAATAACGCTGCCGAAACCGAAGAATCCACGCCGCCGGACATGCCGACAATCACATAAGGCTGGGTCATTTATGCATCCAAAACGTCAGGTGTTGATTGAAAAAACGCCTGTTCAAAAATCAAATCGAGCGGAAAGCGCCGACCGGCCAGCGCATCATCCATACATTTGAGTACCAACGGTGAGCGCATCCGACCCGTGGCTTCTAGCTCGTCGCGGCTCATCCAAACCGCTTGATGAATGCCGGTATCCAAGGGGCGGTCTGCATCATGACTGATGGCCTGTGCCAAAAAACACACCCGATAATACGTCGATTGAGGTGCAGACGGTGGCGTATAGGTATACAACCCCAGCACATGGGTGGGCTGTACCAGCCAACCGGTTTCTTCGACGGTTTCACGAATCGCCGCATCGATTAATGACTCTTGCGCTTCGACATGGCCTGCGGGCTGGTTAATCACCCAATGGGCACAATTGGGGCTTTCTTCTTCAACCAATAAAAACAAACCGTCGCGCAAAACCACCGTGGCGACCGTCACATGAGGCATCCAAGACATGACAGGCTCCGGACTCTAGGGTGATAATGATACGGGATTTACACAGGCAAACCAAATGCACACTCCAACAGATGCACCGACCACCGCCACTCCTGACGGCGCGTTGACTCACCTTGACGCCCAAGGCGCAGCGCACATGGTTGATATCACGCATAAAGCAGTGACCCACCGTGAGGCCACCGCCACAGGGTTTATTCAGTTATTGCCCAGTACACTGGCCTTGCTGCGCGATCAAGCCTTGCCCAAAGGCGATGTGTTAGCCACGGCGCGGATTGCTGGTATTCAGGCGGCCAAACACACCTCATTGCTGATTCCGCTGTGCCATCCTTTAGCCCTGACCAAAGTGGCAATTGACCTACAGCCGGTTGATCACCCACGCTGTGGCATCGAGATACGCGCCACCTGTCGCACCACTGGTCAAACCGGCATTGAAATGGAAGCCCTGACCGCCGTGAGCGTGGCGGCGCTGACCCTGTATGACATGTGCAAAGCCGTAGACAAAGACATGGTGATTGACCAAATCACCCTGCGTCAAAAAACCGGAGGTAAACACGATGTTCAACGTTAAGGTGCTTTTTTTTGCCCGTTTACGCGAGCAAATGGGGCAGGCCGAGTTCAGTATTGACTGCCCAACCGCCGTGACACTTGGCCAGCTACGGGCGCAACTGGGTTTGCAATATCCCGCCTTTAATACCTTGCGTGGTCCCGTGATGGCCGCCGTCAATCAAGACTTTGCCGCCGATGAAACCTTGCTTCAACAGGGCGATGAAGTGGCGTTTTTTCCGCCGGTGACAGGTGGATAACGCCATGCCAACCGCTATTTTTGTCTCGGTACAAACCGAGACGCTCAACAGCCAAATGCTAGAGCAACATCTGAACCTGACCGGTGCCGTTGGCGCGGTGGTCACCTTTATTGGGGTGGTGCGTGATCATGGCGACCGCCCAGACGTGGTGGGTTTACGGCTAGAACACTATGCCGGTATGACCGAAAAAATCTTACGGCAATCGTGCCAACATGCCGCCGAACGCTGGCCGTTGGCTTCAATTGCGCTGGTGCATCGTATTGGTGCGCTATCATTGGGCGAACCGATTATGGGCATTGCGGTGGCCAGTGCGCATCGACAAGACGCCTTTGATGCAATTCAATTTTTGATGGATTTTTTAAAAAACGATGCACCATTTTGGAAACAAGAAATTACGAAATCTGGTGAGATTTTTTGGGTAGAACAAAAAACAAGCGATCAAAATGCTAAACATCGGTGGTAAGCTAGCCGAACTAATAAGACCCCAAAACGGGGATAAACAGGGAAAGACCGTGAACGTAAACAAACAGATTGCAGTCTATTGGGACTTTGAAAATATCCATCTGTCGCTGGGCAACCAGCAATTTGGGTCGGAATCCATGAAAGCCTCGCGCTTTCAGAAACAAGCCCGACTCATGGATATTCCGGCGATCATGGAGTGGATCGAATCGCTAGGCCAAGTACGTTTGAACCGCGCCTATGCCAATTGGTCGTTTTTGAGCGCCTACAGCCATGATCTTCAAACACATTGCATCGACCTCGTGCAATTGTTTCACCGTGGCAGTCATGCCAAAAACGGTGCAGACATTCGCCTCGCCGTTGATGTGGTGGAAGACCTTGGTCGTCATGACCACCAGATCGACTTGGTGATTGTGATTGGCGGAGATAGTGACTACATCGCCGTCGCCCAAAAGGTTCGTGAGCAAGGCCACCATATTTATGGGCTAGGGGTGCAAGACACCACCAACCCGTATTGGGTGCGGGCTTGCCATCAGTTCAAGTTTTACCATGAGCTGGTGCCTGAGCAATTGGGTCATCACCATCATCATGGCCATACGCAGGGCTTTAGCCCGTTGTCTGCCCCAACGCCGTTGGCCATTAACGGTCATCAGCACCATGCCCCGCACACGGGTCGTCTAAACCCAGCATTAGACGAAGACCAAATGATTTTGAGTCTCAACCATCGTTTGCATGATACAGCCGAACGTTATCGTCGGATCCTGCGAGACCAACAAGTCCGTTTGGTGCCGCCACTGCTGCTGAGCCAAGCCATTCGGCAAAGCTGGGCGGTGTTTGCGCATGACTTGGTATTGAGTTCTTTTGACCATTTCCGGCATTTATTGCGTGATCGTATGCTTGAGCAACACGATTGTAGTGAAACCGATCTGGTTAAAATTAAAGCGATCTTATTTAAGGCGCATTTTTTCTCTATTGATCCACAAGTCACAGGTGTTCGGCGTGACCCTGCATTAACCACACCCGAAGAAGCCATTTGGCGCGTTCAATCGACGCTCATTCGGCGCATTGCAATGGAAGCCGCATTACCGCTCAATCTTGAGGTCTTGCAAATGCTGTTGCCTGATGGTCATTTGCTCGATCATGACATTGTCAGCAATATGCACACCACGGCGGCTTTTGCCTAACCATCACCGGTCTGTATTAAAAAAACCTCACGTCCAAGGCTGGACGTGAGGTTTTTTAACAGCATGCACGAATCTTTTGACCGCTACCAATCACTATCTCAGTGTTTCTCGGACGCATGATTGATGGTATAGCGCGGCAGTTCAACTTCAAGGTCGCGTGTAGAAACTTCAACTTGGCAAGACAAGCGTGAGTCAGGTTCTAAGCCCCATGCCCGATCAAGCAGATCTGCTTCAATGTCATCCATCTCTTCTAAAGAAGAAAACCCTGCACGCACAATCACATGACAGGTTGTACAGGCGGCTGACATATCACAGGCATGCTCAATGGCAATACCATGGTCTAACAGGCTTTGACACAGGTTTGCACGCTCCGCAATCTCGAAGGTTTTGCCTTCAGGGCAGATGTGCGGATGGGGCAGTACGGTAATGCGTGGCATGGGCTGGAAGCTCCCGACAAAAGTGAAAAAAGTTAGTGCCAGTCTTTGAGACTAGTCCCCTGAAGTGCTTGATTAATATTGCGATTCATACGAGTGGCAGCAAACGCATTGCTGTGGCTTTTGAGACGAATGACCGCAATATCAAGGGCATTTTGATTGCTACCACTCAAGCTGGATTGCAAGGCTTGCATGGCCTCTTGTAGGCTTTGCCGTTCGTGTTCATCCAGTAAGCTGCCATCTTCTTCAATGGCTTGCTCGAGCGCCATCAGCTCGCGCTCGGCCTCAACCTTGGCTTCAAATAAACTGCGTAACACCCGATCTTCTTTAGCGTTTTCAAAGCCTTCGGTCAATAACCGTGAGGTGTCGGTTTCAGACAGCCCATAAGATGGCTTAATGACAATCTCACTTTGCGTCCCTGTGGTTTTTTCTTGTGCAGTGACAGACAGCAGGCCATCGGCATCGATCCGAAAATCGACTTCAATGCGCGCCGCACCGGCCACCATCGGCGGAATGCCTCGCAACTCAAAGCGACCCAGTGACCGGCAGTGATCGACCATGTCACGCTCACCTTGTACCACATGAATCAGCATGGCGGTTTGGCCATCTTTATAGGTGGTAAATTCTTGCTGGCGAGCAGCGGGAATTGGCGTATTACGCGGAATAATTCGCTCAACCAGTCCACCCATGGTTTCTAAACCTAAAGAGAGTGGCGTCACGTCCAACAACAACGCGCCATCGCTACGATTACCAGCCAATTGATCAGCGGATAGGGCAGCGCCCAATGCCACCACCTGATCAGGGTCTATGGTACACAATGGGGTTTGACCAAAAAATTGTTCAACGGCATGTTGAATACGGGGAACACGTGTTGATCCACCCACCAAGACGACGGCGCTGACTTGATCTAAGCGACGGCGAGCATCACGCATGACCCGCTTACAGACCCCAAGACAGCGCTCAACAATAGGATCGATGAGTCGCTCAAAGGTTTGGCGGTCAAGCTCACCACGCCATTCATTGAGTTGTACAGGGACACTCGATTGTTGGCTTAGGGCTTCTTTAATCCGGCGTGATTCAATCGACAATGCTTGCTGACCCGATCCACCCAAGCTCACAACACCGGCTTGTTGACACATCCACCGACCCACAATGCGGTCAATATCGTCTCCGCCTAGCGCCGTATGGCCACCTGTCGCAAGCACTTCATAGACGCCTTGATTCATCCGCAATACGGAAACATCAAAGGTGCCACCGCCCAAATCAAACACCACTTGAATCTGTTCGGTATCGGGCTTTTGAGTCGAAAATGTTTGGTCTAAACCATAAGCAATGGCAGCAGCAGTGGGTTCGTTGAGTAAGCGTAAGACATTAAGGCCAGCCAAGCGCGCCGCGTCACGCGTGGCTTGACGTTGTGACTCATCAAAATAGGCCGGTACGGTAATGACCGCCCCCATGAGTTCGCCACCAAGGCTGTCTTCTGCACGGGTGCGCAAATGGCTTAATAAATCTGCAGAAATTTCGACAGGGGTTTTGCGGCCTTGTGCGGTCATAAATGCCGGCATGTCGGTTTGTTGACCCAACAATTGATAGGGGTGATCAAACCGAATGTCCCCCAATGCGCGGCCCATAAAACGCTTGACCGAGACAATGGTGTTGACCGGATCAGCCACGGCTTTGTTGCGTGCTGCTTGACCCACCGTTGTGTGGTCTGGGCCGTAATGCACCACAGAGGCCAAAAGAGATTGGCCTTGTTCATCGGCCAAGATAACGGGGCGACCTGAGCGGACAGTGGCAACCAACGAGTGGGTGGTGCCTAAATCAATGCCCACCGCCAGACGATGCTGGTGTGGGGCTGTCGATTGACCTGGTTCGGCGATCTGCAGCAACGCCATGGCAAGGTTCCTGAAAAAGCAAGCAAAGTGTGAAGACGCAAAGTTTAACGAAAAATCAACGCAACCGTTTAGAAATCGTCGTGAAAGATTTCTTCTTCTAAATCCTCTAGCCGATCTTCGGCACGATCAACATCGGCCAATACGCGCTGCATAAAGGCCAGTTTACGGGCGGTATCTCGGGCTTCAATCCAATCTTGGTCATTCAGATCGATTTGAAATTCACGAGAGAGTGCATCAATCCATTGATGGATCTCAAGCCGTAAGCTCGATAGCGCCAGTGGCGTATGGGCCTCTTCAAGTTGCTCACGCAACTCTAACGCACTTTGTAAAAAATCGAGGTCACCAATCGACTGCGACAATGCGCCATCTTGACGATGCAAGCCCAACAAGTAGGCGGCGCGACGATCTGCAAGCCTTAATGTGTCATACGCTTGGTTAATCAGGGTTGATAAGCGTAAGGCTTCCGCTTGATCAACACCATGTTGATCTGGATGGTGTTGCTGTTGCAGCTCACGGTAGCGTTGACCCAATACCACGGTATCCACGGCAAACTGTTGTGGCAGCCCAAAAAGCTCAAAATGATTCAAAAATCGCCCCCAGCGCATGCAAAGCGCATGCGGGTACATCCATTAGACCAAACCATCCTTTACCGCTTAAACGGTAAAGGACTCACCACAGCCACATTCGCCGGTTTTATTTGGATTACGAAATTCAAAGCCTTCATTCAGGCCATTTTTGACGTAGTCCATTTCCATGCCATTCAAGTACACCAAACTTTTGGGGTCAACAAAAACGGTGACACCATGTGCCTCAAATGCTTGGTCATGTGGGTCAATTTGGTCTACAAATTCCAACACATAGGCAAGTCCAG
>JBEANQ010000039.1:0-16353 GCA_041165345.1 Pseudomonadota bacterium | reverse complement strand
GAGCAAAAAAGACACCAGCGCATGGCAAAAATGGGACCTTGAACTGCAATTGCCTAAAATTCCATCAGACGATGCTGATTTTTTGCAAAACCCTGTTGACACCACACCGGCAACCCCATAACATTTGCGTCCTGTCGGGGCCATAGCTCAGTTGGTAGAGCGCTACAATGGCATTGTAGAGGTCAGCGGTTCGATCCCGCTTGGCTCCACCAGTTGTCCCCATCGTCTAGAGGCCTAGGACATCACCCTTTCACGGTGAGTACCGGGGTTCGAATCCCCGTGGGGACGCCAGATTCCGACGAAAAAAAGCCACTCCAATGAGTGGTTTTTTTTCGTCTATGAAAGCCCAATCGCATCCTCACCGCCGTATCTGTATGGCATCCCCTTGCCCTATAACCACCCTGATGGTGGTCTCAACACCGCGTCAAAAGGGCTGACTCAATCACAGATTGGCCGTATATTTTTTCAAATCATCACGTGACGCGCACACATCCTCCCTCATAACTAGGCTATGTTGTCATCATCCTGTTCGCCATATGAAAGAAGAACACCATGTCACGCGTGCTTGTTGTCTGTAGTAGCTGTGTCTTAGGGTTAAGCCTTGTGGCCTGTGGTCCCACGTCAGCCCCACCCACCACCGACCCCAAAACTGACGCCCAAATGCAGGCCGTCCAGCAGCAAGTGGCTCAACAAGCCGCCGCGTTAGCCCAAACACAAGCGGCTCTACAACAATCTCAGCAACAGGCCGCACTCGCTACCGCAGCCCTTAATGAACGCCTCAACGCACAAGCCAACATTGACGCCGAGCGCACAGCCAAAGAAGCCGCCGAACGCACAGAACGAGACGCTGCGGCGGCTCGCGCACAAGAACAAGCCATTGCCCAAGCCAAGCAAAAAGCCCTTGATGAACAAAAAGCGGTCGCCCTTAAAACAAAAACTGATCTTGAACAGAAATTGAAACAGGATGCCGAAAAAAAAGTACAGATTGAGCGTGATGCACAGTTAAAAATAAACGCCGATGCACGCGCTAAAGCAGACCTAGAGGCCAAACAAAAAGCCCGTGCAGATGCTGAAGCAAAAGCAAAAGACAGCGCTGACCGAGCGGCCAAAGCACAAGCAGATGCCAAAGCACGGGCAGAACAAGAAGCCAAGCTTAAGACTGAAACCGACGCCAAACAAAAAGCCGATACCCAAGCCCAACAGGCTTTAGCGCTGGCACAGGCGCAACGTCGGCTTAAAACCGCTCAGCAAGGCTTCAAACGACTCATGACCGACACCACACCAGAGGTAAGAAAAATGATCGGCCAAGAGCAAAAATTATGGGCACAACAGGTGACGCTCGAATGTGACGCCCGCGCCGCCAATCAGCCTGAACCCATCGTGGTGCGTACAGACTGCCGCGCCCAACTGACCGAGCAACGCAGCAGCGAACTTGCCACACGCATTGCAGCAGCACAGCAAAACAGCCAAACCACACCGGCCACCAGTGGCAACCAAACCGTTGATTTAATTCAGCAGGGTTTAGGCATGTTGCAACAAATGCAGCAGCACAAGGCGCAATAATGACACGATGATTGGTGATTTGGCTGGTCACAGACCAACAAAAACGCGGTCGGCAATAAATCTTGTGCCGACCGCGTTTTTTGTTGTTCACACGAGGTGTTAGTCCGCCGTAAAGGGATTATCAACGGCCTCTATGCGCTCGTTTTGAATGCGCTCGGGCAGCGTTTCGGCACACAAGGTGGTTACTATCGCATCCAACCACGCTTTCAACTGCTGCGCATGTGCCAGCCCTTGTTGATCTCGGGTCAAGTCGATTTGACCATACAAGGCAATCCGGTCTTGTTGATTTTCAAGCGTAAGACCCGCCACCTGTAGGCTCAAGGCATCATCGGCATAGGGTTTAAATTCTGTCATAGCCTGTACGCTCCGGTTATTTAAAAAACAGCTTCACAATCAATTGAATCAAATGCGGCCAATTGATTGCATGGTCATCTTGACTAGAGGACTGCGTTGGTGATGATGCGCGTGGGGTTGTGGTCGGATGTTCAACATGCTCATTGGTTTTACCCAAGCTGTTTTTGCTGACTTGACTAACACTGATCGGCAGGTCAACACGATGCTGACGCACCCGATCACTCAAATGAGGTAACACGGTGATTCCAATTTTTTGTTCTAAATCGGCCAGTGAAATCACCTCAACACGACCTGACTCATCATTAGGTGCCCAATACGCACTAACCGCCTGACGCTTTGGAAAATAGACCACTTTATACACATGGGTGGGAACAAATACGCGCTTGGTACGCTTTAGGGTTTGACCCAAAAATGCAGGGCCAGTCACCACATAGCCCTCGCCTTCTTGCACCACCAATGCACGGGTAGCCTCTTCAAGGTTACGCCACACTTCACGGTTATTGGTGGGGCTTTGCGGCACCATATTGGCTAATGAAAAGCTGTCTGATTGCTGCTGACGGCTGGCCATATCGCCATTAGGAGCCATATGACCCCGATCATAACCCGATGAACGATAGTCACTTAAAGTGGCACGCTCTGACTCGGGCAGCTGCTCTTCTTCATGAAAACTGTCCTGTCGGTCAAGGTCACGGGCTTTTTTCAGCCGTGTTGCTGTTAAATATTCAGCAACCCACAAGGGAGTTCGCGTGACGCCCGAATGCATCACGGCAAAGCCATCAAAACATAGCGGACGAGTTTGCTTGTTTAATGTCGTATTGACCACAACGGGAGGTTGACCCTGCCAATACTGTGTACTGCAATTGGCAGCCAATGTGGTCGAAATGCTGGCGTGAGCCACCACACACCATAGCGCTGCACGCACAGGCCCTTTGATGTTGTGTACCAATGAATTCATGCCTGTAGCCTCAAAGATTAGGCTCTGCACCATGGTATGACGCTAAGGCCACATACCACAGCACAATGAGCCATGCCGACTAGATCTCGATTTGACTGCCCATTTCCACCACACGGTTGGGTGGAATCTGAAAAAAGTCACTGACCGAACTGGTGTTGCGCGACATTGAGATAAAGAGCTTTTCACGCCACGGTGCCATGCCATCACCCACTTTGTGCAAGATCCGCTCACGCGACACAAAGAAACTGGTATTCATCATGTCTACAGGGCGACCCAGTGATGTTAACGCTGTGCTTAAGGCAAACGGCACATCGGGTTGCTCTTTAAAGCCATAACAGGCTACGACACGCAAAAAATGCTCGCTCATTTCATCAACGCTGTACCGATCAGACTCATCGACATAAGGCACATCTTTGGTTTCAATGGTCATCAGCACATTTTGCTGATGTAACACTTTGTTGTGCTTCAAATTATGCAGCAACGCATGTGGCACAACGGTTTGACTGCCCGTCATAAACACGGCTGTACCTGAAACAATATGGGCACTTGAACCAATGCTACTGACAAACAAATCCAATGGCAGAGTATCGTTTTGCAATTTGGCAAACAATAATTCACGCCCCCGCTTCCATGTCATCATCAGCGTAAAGGCCGAACCACCAATCAACAATGGAATCCATCCACCCTGTAAAATTTTGAGTGAGGTGGCACTAAAAAATAAGAAATCGACGATCAGAAATGGAATGGCGATCAACAACACTTTAGGCAATGACCAATGCCACAAGTTGTACATTAAAAAAGCCACCAGCAAGGTGTCACAGATCATGGTCATCGTCACTGCAATACCATACGCAGCAGCTAACTCAGAGCTTGAATGAAACAACAAAGCCAGCGTCAATACCGATCCGAGCAATAGCCAATTTAAAAATGGAATATAAATTTGGCCAATTTCAGATTCAGAGGTATGCATCACGGTCAGACGCGGCAAATACCCCAACTGCATGGCTTGGCGTGCAATAGAAAAGACACCAGAGATCACCGCTTGTGACGCAATCACCGCGGCAACGGTGGCCAGCCCGATCATTGGATACAGCCAGAATTCGGGCACTAAACGAAAAAACGGGTTTTCGACGGCATCAGGCTCGGCCAACAGCAATGCCCCTTGTCCGGCGTAGTTCAGCACCAAACAGGGCAAAACCACCAAGAACCAGCCAAACCGAATGGGCGCGCGACCAAAATGTCCCATATCGGCATACAATGCCTCGCCACCAGTAATGGTCAACACCACCGCACTGAGGGTTAAAAACGCAATAAAGGGCTGATGATAGACAAATAAAAAGGCCCAATGAGGGCTAATCATCTCAAGAACCATCGGGTTTTTGATGATTTCTAGCACACCCATCACACCCAATGATAAAAACCATACCAAGGTAATGGGGCCAAAATACTTGCCCATCGACCCCGTGCCTTTGCGCTGAATCAAAAATAAAAAAGTCAGCACAGCAATCGCAATGGGCGTGACATAGCCATCAAAGGCGGGCGTTGCCACCGATAGCCCTTCAACCGCACCCATCACCGAGACCGCAGGCGTAATGATGCCATCACCAAAAAACAAAGCCGCCCCAAATAATCCCACCGACACTAAAAACAAACGCATACGGGGGCTTAAATTGGGATTGCGCATGTTAAGCGCCAACAGCGCCATGATGCCGCCTTCGCCGTTGTTGTCGGCTCGCATAATAAACGCGACGTATTTGAGCGACACCACCACCATCAATGACCAGAAGATCATGGATAAGATGCCGAGTACATTGGCTGTGGTGAGCGCGATCCCATGTGTGGCATGGAAGCACTCTTTGAGCGCATATAAAGGACTCGTTCCAATATCGCCAAAAACCACACCGAGGGCACCCAGTGTCATCACTGACAACGATGAACGTTGAGCTTGCTGCATGAACATTGATCCGCAAAAGCAAGATGCCGCTCATGGTAGCATCGAAAATTACTCAAAGCTGATGCTTTACCAAAAAATCAGATTGGCAACGCTAGGGTTTTTCGATAGAATCGCCAGCCTTGGTGAGGTGTCCGAGTGGCTGAAGGAGCACGCCTGGAAAGTGTGTATGCGCTAATCCCGTATCGAGGGTTCGAATCCCTCTCTCACCGCCAAATCAGTGGGTCTTCCAACCCCACACCAAACCCCAAAACCGCCACCGGTTTTGGGGTTTTTTTATACCCCTACTGTTGCCCACCCTTGTGGAGTCGCCATGAACCCCAGTCTCCCCGCCCGTCTGACCATGACGGCTTTGATGCAAAACAAACGCTTCATGGCGTGGCGTGCAAAGCAAGGCTACTCCAATGTGGCGCTCATGCGTCATGCAGTTCATCAAACCTTGGGGCATATTCCATTACCCAAGCAGATTCACATCAATCAGCAAGTCATTGCCGGTTATCCCGTTGACTGTATCAACAACCTGCGCAGCGACCGCGTGGCGGGTCGTCAGCTCATTTATTGGCATGGTGGCGGCTTTATGATGGGCAGCGCCAAAGCCTATCGCGCCTTTGCGACCCGATTGATGCAAGATTGTCAGGCCGAACGGGTGTGGATTCCAGACTATCCGTTGTCGCCCGAGGTACGCTTTCCGGTGGCGATTGACTGGGCCACACAGGTTTGGCAACACCTAACCGAGCAATCCCCACACGATGAATGGCTACTGGCAGGCGAATCCGCCGGTGGACATTTGTGTTTACGGGTGGCGCTTGATGCGCGTGACCGTGGGCTGATTCGGCCGCGTCGGATGGCGCTGCATTCACCGTGGATCGACCTACGCTTAAACAGCACAAGCCATCAACAATTGGATGCCAGTGATCCCCTACTGGGCACAGCCATGATGGAACGCGAGTTTATGCAGCATTACAGCCCTGTGCTGGATCGCAAAAACCCGCGTTTGTCGCCGTTGTTGGCTGAGTTACACGATTTGCCACCCGCACTGGTACAAGTTGGCTCACGCGAGGTGCTGCTTGATGACAGCCTTGAATACACCAAACGCGCCAACATAGCGGGCAGTCCGGTCACGCTTGAGGTGAGTCAGGGCTTGTGGCACGCGTTTGCCTTGTTTGTGTGGGTGTCTGAGGCACGGGTGGCACGTCGTCGAATGGGTCAATGGTTGGCAAATGGTCAATAACCACTCGCTGTCGGTGCAGTTGCCTTGGCAGCTGCATCACACCACCCAACCCACCTGACCTGCAAAGTGCTGCTTGACCCACAGTGCAATATAATTCGTTTGGGCATCATCAAATAGCCAATCCGTTGTTCCCCAATCACGGTCGATTCGATAGACAAATGACTCCATAAACACTGTTTTTTCGTTTTGCTCAATCGCTAGTAAATAGTGTTTGATCGCCGCAGGTAAAAAGAATTGAAACCCGAGTGGATCTATAAAACAGCACGAATCGCTAAAGTAATAGAGATACTCATACGTGACATCTTGCCATGTTGTATAGCCCTCAATGGGCCGTCGCCGTGATTGTGCAGCTTGCAAACCGGCTTTCAAATAAAAATCAGGCCAATCAAAGCTATACTTTAATAAAAGATCTGTTGCCGAATCACCAAATGCTTGTAAATAGCCATCATCAATGTCATCAAAAAAACGATAATGAGTATCGTAAAAGTCGCCTTCTAACAAAGATCGACCTGCGCCTAACGGTTGCTTGGGAAATAAACGCTCAAGTTCGTCAATCATCTGCATGGTTTATTCCTTAACGTTCTGTATGCAAAGTCATCATCTATCAACTAAATTGCGCTTTTTGATGCTCAAAAGTACGTGTTTGACGTTATAAAATGAGTCGGGCACGCCACGCGCACCCTCACCCATTATTTCCGTAAATAGCCATTGTCTGCCAAAAACGCCATATCAATGCCACCAGCTTTTGGTGACTCCACATGGTCCGCGGCTTTATCACCCATCAACAAGCGTTCAAGATAACGCGCCAACACGTCCACTTCTAAATTAACCGTACTGCCCATCGTCCAGTCATTAATATTGGTTTGATCAGCCGTATGTGGTACCAGATTCAGGCTTAACACATCACCTTTTAAATGGTTAATGGTCAGGCTAATGCCATCCACAGTGATCGAGCCTTTTTCGGCCAAATAACGCGCCAGTTCACGCGGGGCTTTGACTTCAAAGTAAATGGAGCGCGCATCTTGCTTGCGCACCACAATATGCCCCAAGCCGTCCACGTGACCGCTGACCAAATGGCCGCCTAGTCGTGTGGTGGGTAGCAGGGCTTTTTCGAGGTTCACCCGTGTGCCGCTTTTCCATTTGCCCAGCGTGGTGCGGTCTAGGGTTTCTAACGAGACATCGGCCGCATACCAGTCGTGGCCGTAGTCAATCACGGTTAAGCAAATGCCGTTGGTGGCAATCGAGTCACCAAGTTTGACATCGCCCATGTCCAAGCGCCCAGCATGAATCGAGAGCCGGACATCACCGCCTTGACGTAGCACCGATTTGACCTGCCCAACGGCTTCGATAATGCCTGTAAACATTGGTTTTTCCTCAATCATTGCAAAACATGTGATAGTGGCACTAGGCGGTTTCGACTCCGCCTAGTTCGGCAAAAAACCGTAGCTGCTCAAGCAGCAGGTCAACCGAGGGACCGCAAGGGGCATGGGTGTCGGTCACCACAATAAACTCAAGCGTACGCGCACGCGCCGACTGCCGCTGCCGACTGACCCGATAACGCGGAATATCCTGCGTGACCAAGGTGACACGACCGCGCTCAATGTTGGCCGTTAAGACGTCCTGCAAATCAATATTGCCGTCGGTACTGTAGCTGGTCAGGATAAAGCGCGCATTGATCCGTTGAATCAGCGATTGATACGCTTGAGTCGCCCGACGCGCCGAATTGTACGGGCTGGGGCGCTCGCTACGCCAACTGCGGTCAATGCCGCCTTTATAACCCGACTGACTCGGTGGGGGCATTTTAGGGCAACTCCACAAGGTCAGCGCATTTAAAACATGATAATTGCTGCCATAGGCATGTTGATTATAAGGTGGGTCTAAATAGGCCACATCCACTTCAACATCGGACAGTTGTTGCGCCAAATAGGCCGCGTCTACACACCACATCTCGGCTGGAACGGGTGAGGCATGAAACACGCTGGGGGTGAGCCACAGCAGCGACTCAATGCGGTCTAATGCCGTAGCGGTTCGTCCACCCCATCCTTGATGAAAACTTTTAAACACGCCACTGGTATTGCTGACAAAGCTGGCCGAATACAGCAAGGGCGCGAGTAAGGCGCTCATGTCGGTGGAGTCGATCAGGCCGTCGTGTTGCCATTGGGCAATTTGGCCACGCATGGCGTCTAGGCGCATGCCATTTTGACGCTTAAAAAACAGCCGGTCTTCGGCGGGATTATAGTGGGCATCATTTTTGGGACAAAAGGTGTCGGTGACCCAGCCTTCGACAGGGTCTAGCAGGTTGAGCGTGCGCAACGCAGCGTCATAGCCGCCTAATGCCGCAAACGCGGGCGCTTGTTGACAGCCTAACACCGCATGCGCCAGCGCAAAGCTGTACGGCTCCCAGTCATTGGCCACCACTTGATAGCCCTGCTGCCTTGCCAACCGTGCCACCACGCCACTGCCCGCAAACAGATCTAAAAACACGGGTGCGCGTGCGCGGGGACCATCAGCCAGCGTACCCGTTTGCTGTAATGCCGAGATAATCAACGGCAGCAGTCGGCGTTTGTTGCCCAAATAAGGTACCAACTGATGAAACAGGTAGTCCTCTGTGGTGCGCGCAGCGTGCTTACGCTTGTGATACTGCGGTGCGTCGGTCATGCGCAAACCGGCTTTAGACGCACACGCAGATCGTCACCCACATGAGCAACGTCCAGCCATTCAAAACGCACTTGCTCGGCCATGTGCTGCAAGGGTAAACCAAACATGGGACGTGCCTGACTGCCCAGCAACGTGGGAGCCAAATAAACAATCAACTCGTCGACCAGACCGGCTTGCAAAAACGCAGCCGCCAAGGTGGGACCGCATTCGACCAGTACATCATGAATCTGTTTTTCATCGCGCAGCCGTGCCAGCAAACCGGCCAAGTTTTGGGTTGGCCATGTTTCCACCCCTGCCAGCGTGGCCGTGCCGACCACCAAGACTGATGTCGGATCTTGTAAGAGTTGGGCTTGGCTGGGCATTCGGCCTTGACGATCTAACACCACACGCAAGGGCTGTGGAATCAAAGCAAGGTCTGTTGCGTCAACCACATGGCGGACATTCAGCAAGGGATCATCGGCCAAAATGGTGTGAATGCCGGTGATGACAGCCCCACTCAAAGCACGCCAATGCTGCACGTCTTGGCGCGCCGCCGCACCAGTAATCCATTTTGACTCACCTGATGCCATGGCGGTTCGGCCATCTAAACTGGCCGCCATTTTAAGCCGCACATAGGGCAAGCCACCGGCCATGACCTTTAAAAATCCGGCGTTTAATGCCTGTGCTTCGGCTTGGCATACGCCCACCGTCGTGGTGATGCCCGCAGCCTCTAGACGGTCGCGGCCTTGCCCTGCCACTTGTGGGTTGCTGTCTAATGTAGCCATCACCACATGGGCAACTCCCGCAGCAATCAGCGCATTGGCACAGGGGGGGGTTCGGCCAAAATGCGCACAGGGCTCTAAGGTTACATAGGCCGTTGCACCGCGTGCCGCATCACCCGCTTGACGCAGCGCAAACACTTCGGCGTGCGGTTCACCCGCTTTGGGATGAAAGCCCTCACCGATCATTTGGCCGTCTTTGACCAACACACACCCCACCGCGGGGTTAGGCCGTGTGGTGTATTGCCCTCGCCGTGCCAACTGCAAGGCGTGTTGCATCCAATACACATCATTCAATACTGCACTCATGACTCAAGCCCTTCAGGGTCAGCATGCAGCGGCAGTTTTTCGCCCAATTGGTCTACTGCATCGCGAAACGCTGCCACATCTTGAAAGTCCCGATACACCGATGCAAAACGCACATACGCCACCGAATCGAGCGCCCGTAGGGCATTCATCACCTCTTCGCCAATACGCAAAGCAGGCAATTCGCGCTCGCCAAGGCTACGCAGCGTTTGGCTAATCCGCGAAATGGCCGTGTCTATTTGATCAAGGCTCACAGGGCGTTTTTGCAAGGGCAGGGTTAATGACCGGCGCAGTTTGGCTTCATCAAACGGCTCAATACGACCATTGGATTTGATGACGCGAGGCATGACCAACTCAATAATTTCAAAACTGGTAAACCGCTCACCACACGACAGGCACTCTCGACGCCGACGGATTTGACGCCCTTCGGCGGCTAGTCGCGAGTCAATCACCTTACAGTCAGGGGTATTGCAAAAGGGGCAATGCATAAACGGATGCGCCTTGGTGGGAGAGGTTGCCTGTCTAGTTTAGCAAATTGCCTCTTTCGATGCCGGTTCACAATGTGCAGACAAAAAAACGAGCGCATCAGCGCTCGTTTTTACAGCATGAAGCGATGTGACGATTAGTCAACACGCTCGCCATGTTGTGACACATCTAGCCCTTCGCGTTCTTCTTCTTCAGTCACCCGCAGACCAATGATGACATCAACGATTTTAAGCAAGATATAGGTCACAATACCGCTATACACGATGGTGGCCAAAATACCTTCAGCTTGAACCCACAGTTGTTTTGCCAATGGCAATACCACAGGCACACCCCCAGTCACGGTTTCAGTTGCAAAGAAGGCTGTCAGAATTGCACCTGCAATACCGCCAATCCCATGCAATCCAAAGGCGTCCAATGAGTCATCAGCCTTGAGCAAGCGTTTGAGACCCGTTGTGCCCCAAAAGCATACCGCACCACCAATCAGACCAATCGCCAATGCACCAGCAACATCAACATAACCGGACGCAGGTGTAATGGCGACCAGACCGGCAATCGCACCGGATGCACCACCCAAAACCGATGCACGACCCCGTGCAATACGCTCAACCACCAACCACGACAATGCAGCAGCAGCAGCAGCAACTTGGGTAACGACCATCGCCATCGCAGAGCGGCCATCAGCACCTAACCAACTACCAGCGTTAAAGCCAAACCAGCCCACCCACAACAAGCCTGCACCCACCACCGTCAGAGTCAGATTATGTGGCGCCATTGGCTCACGACCTAGACCGACACGACGACCAATCACATAAGCCGCCACCAAACCGGCAATACCGGAATTGATATGCACCACGGTGCCACCCGCAAAATCGAGCGCACCTGCTGCAAATAACCAGCCTTTTGCATGCCAGACCCAGTGCGCAATTGGTGCATAAACAGCGATGATCCACAATGCAACAAAAGTCAAGAATGCAGAGAACTTCATGCGCTCAGCAAACGCACCAGCCATAATTGCCACAGTGATAATGGCAAAGGTCATTTGGAAGACCATGAATAGCATTTCAGGGATGGTATACGCAGTACCGCCCGCATCCGTCCACAACTGATCTACGCCAACACCGCTCATGAGAATACGGTCTAAACCACCGATATACGGTGCCAAACCTTCTGATGCGCCATTACCAAAAGCCAATGAATACCCAATAACCACCCAAACAATGGTTACGACTGCCGCAGCAGCCAAACTGTGCATCATGGTGCCAAGTACATTTTTTTTACGAACCATACCGCCGTAAAATAACGCCAGACCCGGCAAGGTCATCATCAGAACCAATGCTGTTGCGATCAGCATCCACGCGGTATCACCACGGTCAACTTTTGGTTTTTCAGCAGCAGGTGCAGCTTCAACCACAGGAGCAACAACCGCAGGCGCTGCGGCCTCAGCAACAGGTGCTGCAACTACTGGCGCAGTCGCTTCTGGCATTGGTGTACTCGGCAGAGGCATCGCAGCAGGAGCAGGAGCAGCTGTAGCCACTGCCGCACTAGCGACGCCATCTTCAGCCCAAGATAGACCAGAAGACGTCAGCAACGCACCGGCCAAGCCGAATGCAAGCATTGCACGTTTCATCATGAATTCCCCCAAGACAGCATCAATCGTTGATCAGCAAAAGGCAATTTTCATGCCACAGTTTGACCATTGATCAGACGGCATCAGATCCAGTTTCACCCGTACGAATGCGGATGACTTGCTCAAGATTGCTGACAAAAATTTTACCATCGCCAATTTTGCCCGTGCTTGCCACACGCGTTACCGCTTCAATCACTTGCTCGACCATTTCGTCACGAACAGCGATGTCAATTTTTACTTTTGGAAGAAAATCAACCACATATTCTGCACCACGATACAGCTCTGTGTGGCCTTTTTGGCGACCAAATCCTTTGACTTCAGTGACAGTAATCCCTTGAACGCCAATATCGGACAGGGCTTCACGAACATCATCTAATTTGAACGGTTTAACAACCGCAGTAACGAGTTTCATCTCTTGATACCTCAGGTTAAGAAAAAAACTGGTGTATAACCTATTCAAAAATCAGGCCAACACGCCATATCACGCATCACCTTCCGACCGATACAAAGCTGGGGTCTGTCCGATCAGCCAGTTAGTAACACATAAAAAAAAGAAGGCCGCTTGCGCGACCTTCTCTTTATAGCGTATTAGCGCACTAGAAGCACTTAGAACGCTTTGCTCAGACTGAATACTGCACGGCCTTCACACAGGTTGCCGCCACAATCTTTCTTTTTAATATCCGAGCCTACATATGACAACTCAGCGGCCAAACCTTGAACACCGAAGGTAGTGCCAATTTTATAGTCAATGTAACTGTCATCAGTACCGCTGGTAGTCAATGCTTTGTTCATCATTTTTTCGTCGTCAAAGTTATTAAAACCGACGTGTGTCACCAGACCAAAGTTGGTACCAGCGATAGGTGTGCTGTAGTCAACAAACAGATTCAAAAATTGATCAGCTTCAGCATAGTATTCATTGGTGAAAGCACCACCCACTTTGACCATGTCGTCTTTTGACACAACGCTGTCATAACGAACCGAACCATAGATTTCGTTATAATCTGGCTCGCTACCCATGTTTTTGTCGTTGGCACCAGCATAAACATAGCGCATGAAGCCTACATCAAGCGTTGCGTTGTTTAGTGCTGCTAATTTGGTCGCGTAACCAATCGAGGCATCCATTTCTGAACCACCAGTACCATTGGCAATGCTTGAACCCCACAGCGAACCGTAGACACCGCTGGTATGGCTAGCAACCAATGAACCTTGAATGGCCGCATTGTTGCTTGATTGCGAAATACCACGGAACAAGTAATCAGTCGTTGCAGCAACCGAACCTGTGATGGAGACATCAGGAATAGTCACGATATCGGCGGCTTGCGCAGCAGTCGCGCTGGCGGCCATTACAAGAGTCAGTGCAGTCAGTTTCAATGCGTTCATGATGAACTCCCAAGAGACAATCCAAAAAAATGTCACACCGCATTCCTGCAGCATTCATGCCAGCCTACGTGTGTGTCTGCACAACGTAAAACTGGTGTTGATGCCTTATACAATACGTAAGATTACGCATGTATCAAGATGTTTCTGACGATTGAAATGTATCTGTTTCATTAAGATGTCACAATTATATGAAGTTAAATCATTTTGTTTTTGTTAAAACAGTAAAATCAGCCATCTTTTACCGCTGATCTTTCCTTGACGCACCAAACTGGAGCATGACATCACCATGATGGAGCAACTGATTCAAAGCCTATTGGCACAATTGCACGAGCCTCGTGCAGACCTTGAGAAAAACCTGCGCGCGCTGATGGCTGAAATGGTCGAACGCCTTGATCTAGTCAGTCGTGCCGAGCTAGAACGCCAAGAATTGCAATTGGTTGAGGCACGCCGAACCATCACTGCACTGGCTCAACAATTGGATCGTCTAGAAGCGCAACAAGCCACTCCCTCTCTTTAGCCACGCACCATAACAGCGCACACCACACGATTTGAGAGAGTGGTGTGGGCGTTTAGGCCATGAAAAATCCACCACATTTCAGATGAATAATCATGTCACTTGCCGTTATTTATACCCGTGCCGCATTGGGGCTATCAGCGCCAGAAATTCAGGTTGAAGTCCATCTCAGCCAAGGCTTGCCCGCACTGACCATTGTGGGTCTGCCCGAAGGTGCGGTGCGTGAAAGCAAAGACCGCGTGCGCTCGGCCATTTTAAACAGTGGGTTTTCGTTTCCCAATCGACGCTTAACCATTAACCTCGCCCCTGCCGACCTGCCCAAAGATGGCTCGCGGCTAGATTTACCGATTGCCTTGGGCATTTTGGCCGCCAGTGGTCAACTGTCATTGGCAGCGCTAAAAGCCTGCGAATGTGTGGGAGAACTCGCCCTAAACGGCGATGTACGCCCTGTGCAAGGCGTACTGGCGGTGGCACGAGCGGCCAAGCTGTCCAAACGAACCTTATTTGTACCCAGTGCCAATGCCAATGAAGCCGCCCGTATTGGCGACTTGGCGGTGTTTGGTGCGCCCACCTTAAAAGCCCTGTGCCTGCATTTGGAAGGCGTCGCTAGCTTGCCGCAGGGTGTTGCGCCACCGGTTCAGGCGGTGACCGGCCCTGTGGCCGATTTGTCTGACGTGCGTGGACAACATCGGGCGCGGCGTGCCTTAGAAATTGCCGCAGCAGGCGGCCATTCAATTTTGTTTTCGGGTCCACCAGGTACGGGTAAAACCTTATTGGCGTCACGCTTGCCCAGTATTTTGCCGCCGATGAGCGATGAAGACGCACTAGAGGTCGCCAGTATTTATTCGATTGCGCAGACCGCGCAGCCGTTTGGGGTTCGGCCGTTTCGTAGTCCGCACCATACGGCCTCGGCGGCAGCCTTGGTGGGTGGTGGCTCGCAGCCCAAACCCGGTGAAATTACGCTGGCGCATCATGGCGTCTTGTTTTTGGACGAACTGCCCGAGTTTGACCGCAAAGTGCTAGAGGTGTTGCGGCAGCCGCTTGAGTCGCATGAAGTGGTGATTTCACGGGCGGCGCGTCAAGTGACTTTTCCGGCCTGTTTTCAATTGATTGCTGCCATGAACCCCTGCCCCTGTGGGTACTTTAGCGACGGGTCCAACCGCTGCAAATGCTCCCCCGACCACATTGGCCGCTATCGGGCGCGACTGTCTGGCCCGCTGCTTGATCGCATTGATTTACATATTGAAGTCCCTGCCCTGCCCGCCAGTGACCTGCAAAAAAACCAACCCAGCGAAGCCTCGGCCAGCGTTCGTGAACGCGTCATCGCCGCACACAACCGGCAAATGAGCCGCCAACAGTACGCCAACCACGCACTCACCCCCAACGCGCTAGACCAACACGCGGTACTGGGTGACGCCGAACAACGCCTGATGCAAATGGCACAAGCACGGCTGGCGCTGTCGGCACGGGCGTATCATCGGGTGCTGCGCGTGGCCCGCACCATTGCCGACCTTGCAGGGACAGAACATATTAGCAGTCCCCATTTAACCGAAGCCCTTGGCTATCGCGGATTTGAGCGCACCTCATGACCACACTCACCTGTCACATCATCAGCCGACGCACCTTAAGCGGCATTGGCGGTCTCTCGGGCATTGAACAGATCGGCTCACACCTGTATCTCATCCCTGATGATGCCCCCTACCTGCTCAAAACCAATCCAGCCCTCGACGATATTGAAAAAATCGGGGTATTTCCCGAGCAAGATTGGCCGCTCACCCCCATGGCCAAAGCCGAAAAACCTGATTTTGAAGGCTTAGCCACGGTGTCTTGGCAGGGTCGTGATCATCTGTTGTTGGTGGGATCCGGCTCGACTGAACACCGCAAATCAATACGGCTGTTCGACCCCGAACAGAGTCAGATTTACCCGCTGTATGAGCAGGCTGATTATGATTTTTTTGAACAACAGGTGACTGCTTGTGGCGGCCATGAATTAAACCTAGAAGCCGTCTGCGCCAATGACCAACAGGTGTTTATGTTTCAGCGGGGGCATTTAGACCAGCAACATTGGGTCATGCAGTTTGACCTTGCTGCACTGTGCGCGGGCAAGCCGTTGTCACAGGCATGGCAACACACGTTTCATTTAAACCCACCACAGATTCAACAGCACCACAGCGGCGTGTCGGGAGCGTGTTGGTTGGGTCATGCACAATTGATGGCCTGCACGGCATCCGTCGAAACCAGTGCCAATAGCTATGATGATGGCGAGGTGCTGGGCAGCATGATTGGCCTGATCACCGCAACGGGTGACACCCTTGGCTGGGTGACGCTGTGTGATGTTGACGGCCAACCCTTGCCCATTAAGGTGGAAGGCATTGTGGCGCATCAGCCACAGCAGACTGCCACTGAGCTATGGTTGGTGACCGACAGCGATGGTGGTGATTCAGACATCATTCACGCACGGCTCAGCTGGTCAAGCCCATAAACAAAAACCCCCAAGCAGAACTTGGGGGTTTTTGGTCACTGCAACGCAGTGCAATATGGTGGCGCGACCCAGAATCGAACTGGGGACA
>JBEANQ010000038.1:0-16699 GCA_041165345.1 Pseudomonadota bacterium | reverse complement strand
TTGACAGTGCGTGTTTATTGGATCAAACCACCAGCCGCACCAGTTGGCTAAATGACCGCATACGGGAGTGTAAAACAGTAGGCTGTTTAAGCAGTAAATTTACAGACTAACGCTCGCTCAATATGCAAAAAGCCTCTTGAGAGGCTTTTTGTATACGATCACCGCGTCTGGACTTAGCGCGCGCGGTATGTGATCCGACCTTTGCTCAGGTCATACGGGGTCATTTCGACCTTAACGCTGTCGCCTGTCAAAATACGAATATAGTGTTTACGCATTTTGCCCGAAATATGAGCAATCACTTCGTGGCCGTTTTCTAGACGAACACGAAACATGGTATTCGGCAACGTCTCGGTGACGACGCCTTCGAACTCGATGAGTTCTTCTTTGTTGGCCATAGCCTACCCAGTGAATTAGGAAAGGCACATATTATATAGAGTTGTCAAGAACAGATCAAGAAAACAACAGCCCTCAAGACTGTTATTTTCTGAACAACACCAACCACACAATGGGGCTTCTGCTAGACACAAATTAAGGTGCAGGTTCTGCGGCGCTCAATGCTTGAGCGGGTTGTGGCACAAACTGCAACGTATCCACTGCTGTCAGTTCAATACTATGGGTGATTTTGTTCACAATACACAGTTCTCCGCCCATGACCACATTGTCTTGGCGTTGTAATGTGACCAGTGCATAGCGTGGAGTATGAATCACATTGCCTGCCCGTGCGGGATGAGACAATCGACTGTGTGCCAAACACGCGGCCTCATAGTCCTGCATCGATTGATTGTGTTGCGCCCATGGCAGTTGGGTATACAAGGAGCGGAACGAGCCGATCATCCGGTCAGTTGTCGAAGGTGTTGCGGGTGCTATGGTTGGCGTGACCGCAGGGGTTGAGGATGTGGGGGTCAAATGCAGATGCTGGCAGCCTGTCGACAGCGATAAACAGCCAAGCAGACCCATCAACGTAAGTGCGCGCATCGCGTTAAATTCCAATCAATAAAAACGTAGACTTGAGTGTAAGACCTCATTCCGCTGCGCTCAACTCACTTTAAGAGACTAAAAGTGACGAACAACACATTTTTAGCGGTCAATCCCCCTGCGAAACTTTTGCCATCAAAACCCGAATCTGGCATGGTAGCCGGTCAGGTCGATGGTCTTTTTTGTGGAGTGTGTCCATGACGGGTGAGCTGACCGATGCCGCCATTCTGTTTCGACTGGTCTATCAGGCTATGCGTCGAGCAGGGTTGCCAACAGAAGCCATTTTAGGTCGTGCCGGTGTGGCAATGGCGCAAGTTGAAGCCAGCGCCCGAACGCCTTTGCATGCGCAAATTGCGTTTTGGTATGCCGCTGAAGAACTCAGTGGTGATACAGATGTTGGCCTGCATTTGGGCGAGCATTTACCCCTTTATCGCGGTCAGGTGATTGAATATCTGTTTATGAGCAGCACCTCATTTGGCGATGGCCTAGACCGTGCCTTGGCGTATCAGCGTCTGGTGAGCGATGCCCTGCATGCCAACTTGGTGATTGAGGGAGACCGCTGTTATCTGACCAATGGGCCGACGCACTATACGGACCTGCATGTATTGCGACATTTTACCGAATGCCTGCTGATGGGCATTTTGCGTTTTTTCCGCTTTGTGACCGAAGGCCGGTTTGCACCCATTTGTATTGAGCTGGATTACCCAGAAGGTGCAGATGCCGACGAATACCAACGGACTTACGGCTGCCCTGTGATTTTGGGTCAGCGTGAAGCGCGGTTGTATTTTGATCGTGCCATTTTAGACCATCCCCTGTGGCAGTCTGAGCCAGAACTGCTGCATTTGCATGAGCAATTGGCGCTTGAAAAACTGCAAGAGCTGGCGCGTTTTGATTTGGTCGCCGAGGTGCGCCGAGCCATTGGTGCGACCTTAGAAAGTGGCGAGACTTCGCTTGAGACCGTTGCTGGACGCTTAGGTATGCCCGCGCGTCGTTTGCGCACACAGTTGTCAGAAGCTGACACCAGTTTTCAGCAAATTTTGTCTGACTACCGCTGTCGTTTGGCCAAGCGCTTGCTGGCACAAACTCCCGAGAGTGTCGAGCGCATTGTGTATTTGACAGGTTTTTCTGAACCCAGCACGTTTTATCGAGCCTTTAAGCGGTGGACGGGCGAAACGCCGGTGGAGTACCGCAAACGCAAGCAACGTTCGGTGTCTGTTTAAGCCACGCTGCTGATGACAAGCTGAAGGCTGTGATTGCAACAGCCCTCAGCCCGCGTGACCCGCTGCTGTTACAGGTTAAGCCACACTGGCCCTAGGGGCACATCAGGCAGCTCGAATTCGTCTGGATACACCGCCTGAATAAAATATAAACCATCGGGCGGGGCAGTCACTCCAGCCGCCTTACGATCTTTGACATGCAACAAATGATCGATCCAATCGACCGATTGCTCGCCTGTGCCAATATCGAGCAATACGCCAATAATATTGCGCACCATATGATGCAAAAACCCATTGGCCTGAATGTCTAATATCAGCAACGCGCCGTGTTGAATCAACTCACAGTGGGTCACATGGCGCACGGGTTGATTGGACTGGCACGCCACTGCTCTAAAGCTTGAAAAATCATGCACGCCCACCAATTTGGCGGCGGCGGCCTGCATGTCTGCCACGTTTAAAGTGTGGTAAACGTGAGTCACTTGCCCCGACAGTAGCGCAGGCCGAAACGGCTGATTCAGCAGCACATAGCGATAGCGGCGGGCGCAGGCTTTAAACCGTGCATGAAAGGTGTCTGGCATGGCCTTGATCCAGCGGATCGCAATGTCAGCGGGCAAGCGTGTATTGGTGCCCATAATCCACCCGCGCTCTGCACGTTCGGCATGGGTATCAAAATGCACCACCATATTGCTGGCATGCACACCGGCATCGGTGCGTCCGGCGGCATGGACGACGACCGGATGGTTGGCAATGTGAGACAGTGCCTGTTCAAGGGTCTGTTGCACGCTGGCAATACCGGCTTGCTGCGTTTGCCAGCCCCGATAGCGTGTGCCACAAAATTCAATCCCAAGTGCAAAACGCGGCATGGCTGATGTTCATCCAAAAAGTGCTTGTATACAGTTGCCCGCCTGACGCGTTATGCCTTTAGACAGGCAAGCCAGCGACGACGACGGGTGTTGCGATCCGTGTGCAACATGCCCAGCCACGTTAAGCGGGCATAAATGGCGGCGGGTGTGAGTGTGGCGCTGGGCAGCACACCCACTGTACCGAGCCAGTCCCCTGACGCATAACGCGCTTCTGTGCCGCCATACGGCACTTGGGTGGACAGGATCACCAAGACGCCTGCCTGTTGGGCGTGGGTCAATGCCTGTCGAATCAAGGGGTGGTCCGGAAAATTTCCTAAGCCATAGCCCAGTAGGATGAGTCCACAGGGGGGCTGATCCAACAGATGTTGCAGTTGGCGGGCAAGCTGCACTGGCGTTTGTGGGGTCGCATAATAGACTGAAACATGCTGTTGTTGCAGCGCATCTTGCCAGCGAGGTAGATGCGTGAGGGCGTCATCAATCCAGCGTTGGCGCGATTGAGCGCTGAGTGTGCGGTAGCCACTGGCGGGATAACCGGCGCGTGAGTGCCCTGTAAACGCCGATAGGTCTCGACTATGAATTTTTTGCACTGTTTGCGCTGGCCAGTATTCGCCATTAAAGGCCACATAGACACCGGCTTGATCACGCAGCAGTACGCCACAGGCGGTGCGTAGGTTGTCTATGGCATCACTGGGGTCGGCCAATTGGGTGGCTTGGGCATTTAAAAAGGGCAGTTGGCTGCCGGTTACCACCACACACAGGTCACTACCAGCAAGGGCTTCAGCCAAAAAAGCGGCAGTATAGGCCAGCGTGTCGGTGCCATGAATCACCACAATCTGCCGAACTCCCTGTGCATAGCAGGTCAACAGTTGGGTCAGTAGGGGAGCCCAGTCGTTGGGGGTGAGTTGGCTGCTGTCGATGAGCGTGGGCATCGCCCAAACGTGCCAGTCTGCCTGATGAAGATGAGGCAAATGCTGCATGAGTAACGGTAGAAAATGCTCGGCGTCTAAGGGCGCAAGGGGCACGCCCACACAGCCAAACGTCCCCCCTGTATGTAATAGGCCATAGCGGGGTAAGGGAGCAGACAAAGGCTGGGTTGACATGGTCACCATATAGGGTTCGCGAAGTGGACATAAAAACAGGCGACCGAGGCCGCCTGTTAGTGTGATGCGTTGTCGAGATTAGCTGGCGATTTTTGCCAATAGTTGACGAGCATCATCTTGCTGGGTGTTGTTGCCATTAGCGAGCACATTATCCAGCAACTCACGGGCACTTTGCAGCTCACCAAGATCTGCATAGCTACGTGCTAAGTCTAGATTAACCTGTTGGTCATCTTGCTCGGCCAAGAATGGGAATTCGGCGGCCAATTGGCTGCTCAAGCTTCCATCGGCCAGCGGCATGTCGCCTTGGTCTAGCAGGGCATCAAAATGATCTGCTTGGTTTTCCATGGCAGCATTGCTATGCGCAGCGTCCAGTTCTTCAATCGACAGCGCTGCGGTATTGGCAACCGGCATGAGCTGGTCGTCAGAAGGCAAGCTAAAATCAAGGTCATCAAAACCGGCGGCAAAATTGTTGTTTTGTTCGGTTTTGATGCTGGGGACGTCATCAGCCAGTTCAAAGGAGCCATCAATATCAAAGTCTAACTTGACCGGATCTTGATTGTCATCAAGGTTTGCTTTATCGGCAGGTCGGTCAAGGTCAAGGTTTAGGCTGTGATCAGTGGTGGTCGGTTGTGCAGGAATGTCTAAGGCTGGACGAACGCCGCTGGTGCGGAATTCCATCTCTAAATCAGCCAAAGAGTCTGTGGCTAGCGGTGTGGGTGCATCTGCTGTGTCAAGTGTGAATGCACGATGATCGTCTTGATCCAGTTGTAGCGTTTGGCTTTCACCATCAGTGATGGGTTTTTCGAGGGTAAAGTCGAGCGCATCATGATGTTCAAAGATCGCTGGTGCAGTGTCTGGTTCTGGTGTAGCAGCAGGGCTACTGGAGGTAAAGGCCAGTGGGGCGTCAGAAGGGGGGGCTTCTGGAGCAGGATTCATCTCTGCACGAAGTTGGCGCGCAATGTCGATGGCTTGAGTGTCACCAAGCGACTCAAGACGAGCAAATTGTTCGTCAAAGCCTTCGCCATCATGTTGGCGAGAATATACGTCAAGCAACAACAAGATGAGGTCGCTACGTGTTGGCTCGGCGATAATGGCTTTGTTGAGCAGGCCAACCGCTTGTGGGTAGCGCTCACGCGAAATAAAAGCTTGTGCTTCAATAATGGGGTCAGCAGGCGGTTCAACCACGGGGGCTGGTTTTGCAGCTTCGACTACAGGCGCAGGTGTTGGCACGGGTGCAGGCGTTACAGCTTCAACCACCACAGGCTTGACGACGTCTGGTGCAGGTGTGGGTGTTTTGGCTGCAGTATCGTCAGGGCGACTGACAGGTCGCGCCACGCTCGGTGCAGGCCGTGCATCAGGCTTGGCTTGTGGAGGTGGTGTGGGTTTAGATTTGCCTTTCATGACGAAGGCAATGACGCCACCAATCACAATGAGCGCCACCACAATGATCATCCACATCGAACCACCAGAGCTGGCAGCTTGTGCGGGTGCGGCATGGGCGGGTTGGATACCGAGCAGACTGCTCAGTAGGCCAGCGGCAGCGAGGGCAACAACAGGAGTTTTGGTCATGATTAAGCGCTTCTTGGCTTCCTTGCGGGCTTTGAGCCGTTGTTCCAGCTCGGCGAGTTTTGCATTTTGCATGGCGATCTTCTGGTCGTTGGCGGTAACTTGAGCATCGAGTTCGGTAATTTCACGCCGAAGCAATGCGGTTTTGCGTCGGGCAGAGCCAACGCGTGTCGCCAGATCACGGGACAGCGGCTGAACACCACTGTTGCGACCGGTCAAAGTACTGTTCCCTTGTGCCATACCCTGACGGGTTGGTGCAACCAATGTCATCTCGGCACGTGGCAATGCGCCACGATGTAGATGAGGGGTGATGAGCGGAGCGATCAACGTCGGTTTGCGTGTGATTGGTGGTGGCACCCGCATAGGCTCTAGGTCTGTTCGGTCTTGTGTGAGGCTGATTTGTGGTTTTTCAGGTTTGGGAAGGACTAACGTCGCGCCTTGCTTGAGCTGGTTGGGGTCGCCTTTTAAAAAGGCATCTTGGTTAAGCTGACGGATTTGAGTCATTAAATGGCCAACCGAGGTATTGCGTTGTTTTTGTAAGGTACTGGCTATTTTCCATAGAGAGTCATTGGGTCGCACCACGTAATGTGGTGAGGTCGCGCGTTCAGTGTCCGTCATGGCAGGTGCAAGGCTAGGGGATGATGCAAGAGGGGGCGGCTCACCTAGCATAGGAACTAATGCTATTTCATTCGATGGCTTACTTTTGTTCGTACTATTGGTATTGATATGCGCTTTGGGTTCGATCGTCGCGGGGGAGCTGCTATCAAGTGCCAAGTTAGGAGTGTCAGCCGTCCGGCTGTGTGGTGGATCAAGCAAGGCAGTGACGTGTTGTAATCGAACATTGTTGCCTGCGGCAATGCGAACCACTAGCTCAAGATAAGGTTCATTGAGCGGTTGATTGCTGCGAATGCTCACAACAGCGCGCGAGCCATCACCACTGACGCTAAAGTTGAGTGCGCCTGCATAGCCACTGCGGTTAATGCCCAGTTGACTAAAGTCGTTTTCGGTAGCGAGTGATGCTTGAATTTGGCTGGCACTGATGTTGCCTAAGTCACTGACGATCAGTTCGGCACGAAATGGCTCACCCAGTGCTGAGCGCACATCAAGGCGTCCTACCGTGAGCGCATGCGATAGCTCAGGCAGCAACAAGGTTGCACCCAGCCATGCGATCATTCGCGTGCGAACAGCCATAGTTATCCCATTGTGATTGTGTGTCCGTGCGGACTGACAAAGCAGTCGTTCCCTGTGCGTTTTAACACAGCAGGTATAACCGTCGCAATGCGACGGTTATACCCATAGCGTGGTTTGTGGCTGAAACCTTAACCTTGATGCTCAATCAATAGACGCAACATGCGGCGTAGGGGTTCGGCTGCACCCCACAGCAATTGGTCGCCTACGGTAAATGCTCCGAGGTAGTCATTGCCCATATTGAGCTTGCGCATCCGGCCCACAGGTACGGTCAATGTGCCCGTGACGGCCACAGGCGTGAGGTCGGTCATGCTGGCCTCACGGGTGTTTGGCACAACCTTGACCCAGTCGTTGGACTGACGAATCATGTCTTCGATTTCGTCCATGGGGACATCTTGTTTAAGCTTGATGGTCAAGGCTTGTGAGTGGCAACGCATCGCGCCAATCCGAACACACAGTCCATCAATGGGCACAATGGCGTGGCCTTGATTACCCAAGATTTTGTTGGTTTCGACTTGGCCTTTCCATTCTTCTTTAGACTGACCGTTGTCGAGTTGTTTGTCGATGTATGGAATCAAGCTGCCCGCCAAGGGCACGCCAAAGTTGGCTTTGGGGAAGCCATCACCGCGTTGCAAGGCGGCGACTTGACGGTCAATGTCCAAAATGGCACTGGCGGGGTTGTTCAGCAGATCTTGCACGCCATCGCGCAAATAACCCATGCTGGCAATCAATTCGCGCATGTTTTGTGCGCCTGCACCCGAGGCCGCTTGGTAGGTCATGGCGCTCATCCACTCGACCAGATTGTTCTGGTATAGCGCACCCATGGACATCAGCATCAGCGAGACGGTGCAGTTGCCGCCCACGTAGTTTTTAACACCCTTGACCAAGCCGTCTTTGATGACGCTCAGGTTGACGGGGTCGAGCACAATAATGGCGTCGTCATCCATGCGTAAGGTGCTGGCGGCGTCAATCCAATAGCCGTTCCAACCGTCTGCCCGCAGTTTGGGGAAAATATCGCTGGTGTAGTCACCGCCTTGGCAGGTCAAAATCACGTCCATTTGCTTCAGGGCAGACAGATCGCTCGCCAGCATCAATGCTGGGGCAGTTTTGCCGCCCAATGTGGGGGATTCGCCCCCTGCATTGCTGGTCGAAAAATAAAATGGTTCAAAATGCGCGAAGTCGTTTTCTTCGACCATCCGCTGCATGAGTACCGAACCTACCATCCCACGCCAGCCCACCAGACCAACTTTCATCCCAACATCCCCAGTTAAAGACCTGTCACAAGAGGGTCGAGTGTAGCAAAGCCAAGCCGACCTGAACATGCACCATTACAGTGGTCAAGCCTGTAAAACAGTGACCGTGATGGCGTTTTACAGCAGATGTAGGAGGGGTTTGCAGTCAAATTGTAGTGCGGGATTGCACCACACCGCTGGGCTGGTTACGGTTGGGCCAAATACGAGATGGTTCACATGAACCAGATCATTATGATGTTTTGGGGGGCGTATGACCATGGTTGAGCAACTGACCTCACTGGAAGACCGTGTGATTGATTTGACCAGCCACCAATGGGCGGGGCAATTGTTAAACCGTGAGCGTGCGGTGGCATTGGGTAAAGCGCAGCGGCAAACGGCTTCTCGTCGGCAGGTGTCTGAATTGGCTGATCGCCCCGCAGATTTTGACGTGATGGCGGTGATTGAGCAGTCCAATATAGGGCGCTTACCGCAGTTGTTACCCGTCCGTGCCAAACGAATGTCGGTCTCACCCTTTACGTTTTTTCGGGGGATGCCGTTGTTGATGGCACAAGACTTAAGCCGTGAGCCGAACAGTGGATTGCATCTGCAAATTTGTGGTGACTGCCATGTGCTGAATTTTGGTGGTTTTGCCAGCCCTGAACGCAACTTATTATTTGGCATTAATGACTTTGATGAAACGGTGATTGGTCCGTTTGAATGGGATTTAAAGCGCTTGGCGGCCAGTATTGTGATTGCCGCACAAGACGTGGGATTGACTGAGCAAGATGGCCGTGACGCCGTTCGGGTGATGATGACCCATTACCGCGAGCATTTGCGCCACATGATGACCTTGTCACCGTTGCAGGTGTGGTACGAATGTATTGACGCCGATGACCTTTTGGCCAGCACAGAAAACAACCGGATTCGCAAAAAACGTGAAAAAAACCTCTCACAAGCCTACCAACGTACCACGGCATCTGTGCTGCCAAAGCTCACCGAGCGTGATGCCACCACGGGACAGCGTTGTCTGGTTGATGAACCCCCTCTCATTTGGCATCCCACTGCAAACGAGCCGTTTGCACAGCAGGCAACAGCGTTTTTTCGGCGTTATCGCGAATCACTCAAACATGACCGCCAAGTGTTGTTTGATCGGTATCGGTTAACGGATGTGGCGCTTAAAGTGGTGGGCGTTGGCAGTGTGGGCACGCGCTGCGCCGTGGCATTGTTTGAAGATGGTGACCATGACCCCCTGATTTTACAAATGAAAGAGGCGCGACCATCGGTATTGGCGGCCTATCTGCCGACACACGATGCACACCAAGGCCAGCGCGTGGTGCAGGGGCAGCAAATGTTGCAAGCAGCCAGCGATATCTTTTTAGGCTGGGCAACCGCAGGCCGAGAAAAACATCATTATTTTGTGCGCCAATTGCGTGACATGAAAATATCGGTTGATCTGGACGATATGGACGCAGTGTATTTACAAGAATATGCCCGCAGTTGTGGGATGGCCTTGGCACATGCGCACGGTAAGTCTGGCAATGCGGACGTGTTGAGCGGGTATTTGGGCAACAGCAGTCGCTTGACCGACTTCATGATGGATTATGCCTCTGCATATGCCCAACGTAATGCGGCTGACTATGCTCAGTATATGGCGGCGATTGCGGATGGTCGGGTGGAAGTCGCCGGTGACGACGCATTATGACGCCGTATCACACCATGATGAGTTGGCTGTGGAGGTCTGTATGCTGCTGATTCAATGTGTTGCAGTGCTATTGATGCTGGCGACCATCGGCGCGTGGGTGCCCCGTAATGAATGGTGGTTTAGAGGACTGGATTTTCCACGGCTACAGATTTTGGCTTTAGGCGGGGTAGTGCTAGCCATGCTGTTGGGCTGGCCTGCGCTGTGGGGCGTTGGGCGCGTCCTGTGTGTGCTGGGACTGGGTGCCTGTTTGGCTTATCAATTGTATATGGTATTGCCCTACACCCCGTTATGGCCTAAACAAGTGTTGGCGGCATCGCCATCGGCACAGGCATCACAGATGGTCTCGTTGTTGGTATCGAATGTGTTGACCCCCAACCCCAACAAGCAAGCCCTGATCCGACTGATAGAGCAGCATCAGCCCGATATCATCATGACCCTCGAAACCGACCATGTGTGGGAGCAGGCATTGGCCGTGTTAGAGCCTGACTATGCCTATGTGGTACGTGTGCCAATGGATAATCTGTATGGCATGCATCTGTACAGTCGATTGCCCCTGATTGAGCCCGAGATTAAGTTTTTGTTGTCTCCTGAGATTCCATCTATTCACACCCAAGTGCAGTTGCGCAACGGCAAGCGGATTTGGCTGTACTGTTTGCATCCTAAACCGCCAAGTCCCACAGAGGCCAAAGACTCAACGTTAAGAGATGCCGAACTCTTGATGGTGGGAGATCACATTAACGGCAGTGATCAGACTTGTATTGTGGCGGGTGACCTGAACGATGTGGCGTGGTCACGCACCACACGGTTATTTCAGCGTGTGAGTGGGTTATTAGATCCGCGTGTGGGTCGGCAATATGTCAACACGTTTCATGCCGATTACCCCTTGCTGCGTTGGTCGTTGGACCATGTGTTTCATAGCACCGATTTTTCGTTGGTCAAGATGCAGCGGTTGGCACATATTGGCTCTGATCACTTTCCGGTCTTGACGGTCTTGCACTATGACCCCGCCATGGACGCGGTTCAAGATGAGATGGTCTCCACACCCGAAGATGAAGCATTGGCGGCTGAAAAAATAGCAGAAGGGCACGCGCAAGCGTCAGAAGAACACCCTGAGCATGAGCCAGAACAGGTGGGAGATGCGCCCGATGTTGCCGAAGGATCGTCATCTATTGTCCGACAAGATCAGACGCCTTGAACACTGCCTTATTGCATAAAAAATATCCATAAGTGGCGATAAACAACGGGCTTTGTCGCTTTTGGCTTACAAGATTTGTCGTTTGAGCGGCTTTGCTGTCAGACAGTGAATGACTAATATACCTACATCGGCAGACGGAATCGGGCACGGAAATAGCCCAATGGAAGTAACACCAGCCGATAGTATCGTCACGGAGACGACTCTGACATGGACAGCAGGCAATAACACCAATAAACACACCCTACGCTAACCCGAGCTGGCAGGACGCCAACGCTCGGGTTTGTGTTTATCCACCCCGTTTTGACCGCACCCTCTCATGCCCTGATCTTGCTTGCAGCCGTCGCACACGGCTTTTTTTTCGCCTCGGGTTTGTGCTTAGTGTGCAATAGCGGGGATGCAGCGTTGGTACAGTGCCAATGTTTGCGTGGTCATGTGGTCTAAATGAAACTGCTCAACCGGCTGGGGTCTGCTGGGATCGTGTAAAACATGCTGAATCGCATGTCGTAACGCATCTGTGTTTTCGGGTTCGACTAAACCTTGTGGATACAGTGCCGTTAAAATTTCAGCGACGCCACCACGGTTCCAGCCGATCACGGGTGTCCCCACAGACAAGGCTTCTAGCGTGGTGCGGCCAAAGGTTTCGGCTTGGGTCGACAGCGACAAACTGAGGTCGCTTGCGGCCAGCCATTCCCGAATGTCAGCGCGATGCCCCACAAACGTGACCGCGTCTTGCAGCTCCAGTTCTGCCACCAGCGCTTGTAGTTCGTCTAGATATGCCTGTTTTTTGGGGTCTGCACCGCCCACAATCACGGCATGGAGCTGCGGGTGTTGTGGCCGCAGTTGTGCAATCAGGCGGATGAGGGTGTCATGGCCTTTGAGGCGGGTAATGCGTCCAGCAAGGGTCAACCATTGTTTGTGTTCGAGTTCGGGAAAGTCGGCATACACCTGTTGCCACCATGCGGCAGTGGGTTGGTAGCCATGTGGAAACTCACGCGGATCAATCCCCCGATAAATACGGGTGATCCGCTCAGGGCGGCAAGCAGGGTAATGCTGAAGAATATACTTGACCACACTGTCTGAGACGGCAATCACCTGATCTGCCCGTGTCATGATTTGGCTGTAACGATTGACCGAATAAAATCCATGTACGGTGCTGACCACCACAGGACGTTGTGCAGGTGGAATACCGCGCAAGGCCAAGTGCGTTAACCATGCCGGAATGCGTGAGCGTACATGCACAATATCGGGTTGATGCTGCAAAATGAGCTGACGTAAGGGGCGAATCTGCCACAGGCTAGCCAAGGCCTTCCGATGAATGGGCAGGGTGAGGTGTGTGCTGCCTTCGGCTTGTAGCTGTGCCACCATACGCCCGCCATTGGAGATCACCAGCGACTCATGACCCGCACAGACCAGCGCGCGGGCGATTTCAAGCGTGCCACGTTCGACACCACCACTATTGAGTTCGGGTAACAGTTGGATGATTTTCATAAGGGGCTTCCAACCAAGTGATCAAGACCAAGGTGGCGTGGAGGGTAAACAGTGTCTAACCCATGTCTATACATTGACCTTAGTACACTTTTTCCATGCCATTGGGACGGGTTTTAAAACGGCGGTGAAACCACATGTACTGGGTCGGGGCGATGCGAATCAGGCTTTCGAGCAGTTCGTTGATGCGGGTGGCATCGGCGACTTCATCGGCAGAAGGGTAGTCAGCCAAGACGGGTGTCAAGGTTAAATGGTAGTGCGGTCGATGGTCATCTTGGCGGTAAAAATGAATAGCCATGACGGCGGATTGATCTAATTTGACCAAGCGCCGTTGGGCGGTGAGGGTCGCTGCAGGAACACCAAAGAACGGTGCCATCACGCCTTGTTTTAGGCCAAAATCTTGATCGGGCGTGTACCACACCACGCCTTTGTTGCGCAGTGCGCGCACCAGCTTGCGGATGTCGTCATGGTCAATTTGATGCACGTAGATGGGCGCACGTAAACGGCAAATCAGCCACTCAAGCAAGGGGTTGTTTTGTGGTCGGTAGACCGTTGAAACATCAAAAAACAGGCTGCCGAGTAAGCCACCCAAGTCCAGTTGGCTGTAATGCGCCCCCAATAAGAGGATGCTACGGCCTTGTTGTTGGGCTTCAACCAAATGATGTAAACCACTGATGGTGACTTTGCGGGCAAAGGTTTGTGGGCGATACCATGCTTTGAGGCTTTCAAGCACGCCAATGCCTGCATTTTGAAACACCTCAAGACACATGCGTTGCCGCGCTGCGTCGTCGAGTTCAGGAAAGCACAGCTGAAGGTTAATCAGCGTATCTCGTCGCCGCCGCCGTGCCAGCGCATGGATGAGTGTGCCAAGCCCGCGTCCTAAGCGATATTGAATAACCCAAGGCAAAAATGCCCAAGGAATCAATAGAGCAAGAAGAATCCACACGCCCCAAAATTGGGGCATGAGGAAGCGCGCAGAAAACGAGGGTAGTGGATCGGTGGTCATGTGCAGCGAGCGAGTTTTTTCCATTCCGCGATTTGTTCGGGCGTGGCATTTTTCAAGTCGATATACATGGGGGTATCGCTTTGCTCTTTATTGGCAGGTAGGCGCCCTGGAATTTGAATCTCTGAGGCCACTAAGCCTAAGACTGTACGCATGTTACGTGGTCGATTGGTGTTTTGCACATGTTGTAATACGTAGGCAAAGTTACCCCGACGTGCAATCAGATAGCCCAAATAGCGTGTGCTAGCGCCATTGGGAATTTCGACCAAACTATACAGTGCAGGCCCCATACGGCTGTTGACGTTCGCGCGTTCAATCACACGGCTACCGGTATTGACTTGCTCGGTGTAATAGCGCAAGACCAAGTCACGTACGGTGGGGTCGTCGGTAAATTCGGGGAGTTCAATGTTGGGGTTGTTGATCAAATTAACCGCATCGACTCGAAAGAATCGACCGTCATTGTCTGTAATGTCTAGGCTGGAGCCTTCAGGGGTACAACTGTCCCGAAGGGTGACTTCACCCCGAAACGCCTGCGATCCTAGGTCGAGCGAGTAGGCTTGCGCAGGGGCGTGATACATCAAGTTGCTTTGAGGACTTGGCTGATGGAGGCAAGCAGTAAGCGAGAAGCTCACCGCCAGCACAGCAGCAATATGCAGGCGTTTCATTGGGTGTCAGGCTCCTTGACTGGCGGCCTCTAGTACCGTCCAGCGTTCCAGTTTGTCCAGCAGTTCTTGTTCTAGGTCGACCAGTCGGTTCGCGGCGGTGTGCGCCCCATCCGCATCACGGATGAACCAGCTTCCATCGGCCAATGCTGCTTCTAGTGTGGCTTGTTCGGCTTCTAGTGCGGCAATGGCATCGGGCAATCCATCGAGTTCCCGTTGGTCTTTATAACTCAATTTGGCTTTTTTGGATATTGGCGCGGTACTGACCGGTGTTTTGTTGTTGGCGGCGTTGGTGGCGACGGCTGCGGTTTTTTTCAGTTGTTGCTGGTGGGCGCGTTGTACCAAGAAGTCTTGGTAGCCACCGACGTATTCTTCAACGCTGCCATGACCATCAAACACCCATGTTGAGGTGACGACTTGGTCGACAAAGGCGCGATCATGGCTAATCAGCAGCAAGGTGCCTGCATAGTTGGCGATGGCTTCTTCAAGCAGCTCTAGGGTCACCATGTCGAGGTCGTTGGTGGGTTCGTCTAAAATCAGCAGGTTGGACGGTTTGATTAACAGGCGAGCCAGCAGCAAGCGGTTGCGTTCACCACCCGAGAGGGCTTTGACTGGTGTGCGGGCGCGTTGTGGCGAAAACAAGAAGTCTTGCAGGTAGCTTAAGATGTGGCGGCGGCTACCATTGATGTCAATAAAGTCCGAGCCTTCACTGACGTTTTCAAGGACGGTTTTTTCGAGGTCAAGCTGATTGCGCAGTTGGTCAAAATAGGCCACTTCAAGTTGTGTGCCTTGTTTGATGCTGCCGCCGTGGGCTTGTTCGCCCAGTAGCGCACGGATCAAGGTGGTTTTGCCCACGCCGTTGTCACCAATTAGGCCGATTTTGTCGCCACGCATGACCATTGCCGAGAAGTCGCGAACCAAGATACGGTCATCAAAGCCCAGCGACAGGTGTTCGATGTCAAAGACCAGTTTGCCCGAGCGCTGCACGTCTTGGGTGTTGAGCGCCACTTTGCCTTGTTGGCTGCGGCGGGCTTGGTGTTCTTCGCGTAGGGCTTTGAGGGCGCGCACGCGGCCTTCGTTGCGGGTGCGACGGGCTTTGATGCCTTGACGAATCCACACTTCTTCTTCGGCCAGTTTTTTGTCGAAGTTGGCATTTTGCTTTTCTTCGGCTTCCATTTGTTGTGCTTTAAGGTCGAGATAGCGCGCATAGTTGCCTTCATAGCCGCGCAGTACACCACGGTCGAGTTCAACAATGCGGGTCGCAAGACGGTCAACAAAGGCGCGATCATGCGAGATAAACAGTAAGGTTAGGTTGGGCCAGTCAAGCAAAAATTGCTCGAGCCACTCGATGCTTTCAACATCCAAATGGTTGGTGGGTTCGTCGAGCAGCAGCAGTTCGGGCTGAGTGAGCAGTGCGCGTGCCAATAACACACGACGCTTACGACCACCGGACAGGTCGGCAAGGTCGGCATTGCCGTCTAGTCCCATTTTGCCCAGCATGGTCTCGACTTGGCGTTCAAGCGACCAACCGTCTTGGTTGTCTAGTTGTGTTTGCAGTGGTCCCATGCGTTCGCACGCGTCCATGTCGCCATTGGCGCATTGGTCGGTGGCAATGTGATAGTCGATCAGCACTTGGGCGATGGGTCCTGCGCCACCCGCCACAATGTCGGCCACCCGACCGGAGGTCATCGGTACGTCTTGCTCTAACATGGCAATACGCAGGCCGTTGGGTTTGGCGACTTCGCCACGGTCGGGCAACAACTCGCCACTGGCCAGTTTAAGCAAGGTAGACTTGCCCTCGCCGTTGCGCCCGATCAAACAGACGCGTTCGCCGCGTTCGATGCTGAAATTTGCACCATCAAGCACCGCGGGTCCGCCAAAAGCCAGTTGAATGTCGCGCAGGGTGAGCAGGGCCATGAGCCTAGGTTTCCACAATCATTTTCAAAGGCCGCATGATGACCGATGACAGACCCGAACACCAGACACAAGACACGCAGAGTGAGCGACTTGATGCGCTTGAAATTCGTGTGGCGTTTTTAGATGAGTTATTAGAGTCGCTGAATGCAGTGGTGGCGCAGCAAGATCAGCAGCTCACCGCGCTGCAAACGCAATGCCGAATGCTGTATCAACGCCTTGATGCCGACCAGAAGAACGACATAGGCATTGAGCCATTTGACGCAATGAGCGATATTCCTCCTCATTACTAAAAATATTGCCCACCCTCCAGCGCCACAACAAGGATCGACAGCATGAACAGGATACCTGTGAGCAGAAGCATTGCCGCATTGATGAGCTTGTTGTGGGCCGTGTCTGTGCAGGCCAAGCCGGTTGATTTTGCCTTTGCATGGGGTGTGGGTGAGGCTGAGGTGGTCGAAAAAATTGATAAAATGGTCAATGGCACACCGCGTCAACTGGAACGGGTGTATACGCTACGCTTGTATAAAGATGACACAGGGCTGCATCTGACACGCTCGACACCTGTCATACGAATGATGGATCAACAGATCATCG